>DAOUMT010000091.1:0-20796 GCA_034409195.1 Dehalococcoidia bacterium | reverse complement strand
ACCCTATCTTCTCATCGGGGCAAGAATACTGAATTGCGCAAATAACCATCTCGTTAGCCTTATATTCATGTTCTGGATTTGTCCAGTAAGCAAAAGGGCCATTATTGAGTCCTATGCGCCATTCATCGCCCATAAGGCCAATGCCGTGCTCAAAGCCAGGAACCATGTAGTCGGCAAACCCCTTCTCTTCAGCGAAATCCAGTAACTCGTCAGCAAGACCCGATGGAGTAGTGCCGGCCCGGTATTTTGCCAGGCAGAGTTTTACCAGGTCGACAAAATTCCTAGCATGCCATTTCTGACGTTTGGTGGTAGGACCCAGCAGGTAATTATGTGCGTGATCACCCAGGCCTAGCATAAACATGGCGTGCAGGTCAACAGTGAGCGGTTCTCCTGGTTTCAGAAGCTTTCTTGTCGCAGGCGTGCAGGCCCCTGCAGCATATCCTGTCCTGTAGCCGCAGGCAATCTCGTTTCCCCCTGTGAATGACCACTCCCACTCGCTGCCTGCTTTCCTCATAGCATATGCTGCCAGTCCGGCAATCTCCGTCTCGGTTATTCCTTTATACCCGCCGTCAACGATCGCCTTGTAGACTTCGCGATGTCCGATATCTACTATACGAGATGCCTCGCGAAAGCGATTGATGGTGCCTTCATCCTTTATCAATGATAGCTGATCGATGATACTATGAGCATTCTGAAAGCGAGCCTTAGGCAGTGCAGCCTTCAGGCATTCATACTCATACAGGGTGATGTTGCCCTCGGGCAGATAGGTAGCCATGCCGCTTTCAATGCCCACCACCCCCTTGCCGCCCTTCAAATATGACCCTATGCTGTTCGCCAGTAGGGTGACCTGGTCCTGATCGCCCATAGGACCGTAGCCCACGATGTTATCTTGTCCAAGCCAGGAGTCATCCGCCACCCTGGCTGCATCGATAACGAAGGTGAACGCTATTGGAAGCCCATGCGGTGGAATTACAATATAAGAACGCCAGGGGCAGAATGCGCCTACAGTCCAAGATATAGTCCTGAGTCTGCTTCCTAAGTATACGTCAATGCCGGATTTAGACATTTCAGCTTGAATATCTTTAATCCTTTTGGGGAAGTCGATAAAATAGCGATCCTTTGGAGATGAGGACTTTTTCGGCATAATTACCTCCTTGACGCCGGGTTCTAGAACTCGGTCGGTATAGTAGATATTACTTCATTCAACCTGTCGACAAGAGGCGATAGTCTCAAAGCTTTGACCAGAGGGCCCTTTAATTTCATCTTGCCGGACATTAGAGCACGTCTGGCTTTGAGTTCAGCGCGTGAGATTTTAGCGAACAATTGATAATCCGCAGTTATGGTGAATTCTGCACTCGGGGGTTTCCCTTCTACTATAGAGACTTTAGTTACCGCACCGTCAACAATCTCATAGTACACAGCGCGGTCTTTTCCATCCGCACAATTTGTGTTCAGGGTTAACATTGAGGAAGTGACATGCTTCATTTTCTCCGGCGTGAGCTTCTCGCCTGCACGTTTCTTTACTTCCGCGGCCCACTCAGGGCTTAAATATTTGAATTTTTTGACCGCCATACATTCACCTCCTGTATACTGATGTGCTTCAACACAGTTGCTGAGTGCTAAGATACAGCAGAGACTGGTTTTTTCCCCCTGCTATGCTCGTCTTAGCATTATTCTACCACACATGTTTGGGTGTCGATGGCATTATCTCTACATCAATGTCTATCCTCCCCGGCACTGCCCAATTTACAAGTCATCTACAGAGGGTTATTATTCATTCAGAATTCTCAACTCCGGGGTGGAAACTTTTCAGCAAAAGAAGAGGTGAATTCATGGGTAAATTGAATTTACGGGAAGCAGACAGACTGGAAATTACGGTACTTGTGGACAACTACACGGACGTGCTTTTGCATGAAAACACAGAGGTAATGAATAGGCCAGTGATTGACCCTCTAAAGACGGCAATTCTAGCAGAGCACGGGCTGTCACTTTTTCTCAAAGTCTACGCAGGTTCGGAACAACATGCTGTGGTGATGGACTTTGGCACGACACCCATTGCTCTCCTTTATAATGCCAGCGCACTGGGCATAGACTTGAGCCAGGTCGAAGCTGTATTCCTGAGTCATGGCCACTTTGACCATTTTATGGGTCTCTTGCCCCTATTAGGAAAAATTAAGAAAGGAATAACCTTTGTCGTGCATCCGGATGCCTTCCTGGAGCGCCGTATCAACATAAGAGATTTTCAGGTAATAGTAGACTTCCCCAGGTTGGATGAAGCAGCTTTGAAAAATATGGGAGCAAAAATTCAACGGAGAGATGGAGCTTCTACCTTTGGCGCGGGACTGGTCTTAGCCACAGGGGAAGTGGAACGAGTGACGGATTTTGAGAAAGGTTTTCCTTTGGCTGAAGCTAAGGTCGATGGCAACTGGATTGTAGACCCTTTCCGGGACGACCAGGGGCTGGCAGTCAAGGTGAAAGGCAAAGGGTTGGTGATCATTGGCGGATGTTCTCATGCCGGGATCATCAATACAGTGAAGTATGCCCGGAAACTGGCTCAAACGGATAGAGTCCATGCCGTTCTAGGAGGTTTTCATCTCACCGGTCCCATTTTCGAGCCGATAATCGGACCCACCATCGACGAGATAAGAAAGATAAACCCCGATTTTATTGTCCCCATGCACTGCACAGGCTGGAAAGCCATTAATCAGTTCGCTGCTGAGATGCCGGGACAGTTCTTTCTCAATACGGTGGGAACGACCTACGTTTTCCAGTGATTCTGAACACGTAGTTTGTTTAGTTGATTTCGTTATGTTATGCTCGCGCGGTGCAATGTTATCCTGTCTGAAATAAAGTAAGGCAGAGAGGTGAGAAGATGGCTAGGTCAATAGTAATAATCGGGGCAGGAATTGCAGGTCTATCCGCTGGCTGCTACGCACAAATGAACGGCTATAGCACAAAAATATTCGAAATGCATGATAAACCCGGTGGATTGTGCACGGCATGGCAGCGGAAGGGATATAACATAGATGGCTGCCTTCACTGGTTTGTAGGTTCAGCGCCGGGTTTAGGGCTTTACGATATATGGCAAGAATTAGGAGTATTGCAGGGCCAGAATGTAGTAGATATGGAGCAGTTCTACCGAATCGAAGACGCAGAAGGAAAAGCTTTTAACCTGTTTTGCAATATTGACCGCTTGGAACAACATATGAAGGAACTTGCTCCTGAAGACGCCAGATTCATTGGCGAATGCACCGGAGCCATGCGCCGTTTTACACGATTCTATATGCCTGTCGACAAAGCGCCTGAATTATACAGCCCTTTTGACGGTCTGAAGCTACTGCTCAGGATGTTTCCGTTTTTTGGCACTCTTCGAAAGTGGGGCCGGATGACTATGGATGATTTCGGGATGCAATTTAAAAATACATTGCTTCGCGATGCATGGCAGTCGATATGGTTTCCCGAATTCTCGTCTATATTCATGTTGATAACCATAGCTTTCTTACATAATAAGCAGGCTGGCTACATCTTGGGTGGTTCCAGGAAAATCTCCGAGGCAATCGAAAAGCGTTATCTGCAGCTCGGCGGCGACATTAGCTATAAATCACGAGTGGCCAAGGTTTTGGTAGAGAATGACCGCGCAGTTGGGGTTAGACTTGCGGATGGCAGCGAATATCGAGCCGATTACGTAGTCTCGGCTGCCGATGGCCATGCTACTATCTATGACATGCTTGATGGCAAATATATTAGCGATAGAATACGCATCTACTATGAGAAGTTCCCTATCTTCCCACCGTTGGTCTACATCGGTCTGGGGGTAAATCGTTCCTTCAATGATTTCCCGCAAATAGTATCAGGCTTGATTTTGTCTCTGGAAAAACCAGTGACTATCGCCGGTGAAGAAAGGAAATCGCTGAGCGTACGTATCCACAATTTTGACCCCACGTTGGCCCCAGCCGGAAGGACATTGCTCACAGTCCTAATTACTTCCAACTATCCCTACTGGAAATCACTTCGCGATGATATAAGTCGCTACAAAGAAGAAAAGGAGAAAATCGCCGACGCCGTGGTCTCCCTGCTGGACAAACGGTTCCCCGGATTGGCAGCCCAGGTCGAGATGCGAGACGTCGCGACGCCTGTGACTTTCCATCGTTACACTGGCAACTGGCAGGGCAGCTTTGAAGGATGGCTGATGACGCCGCAGACAGTGACTTTGAATATGAGTAAGACACTTCCCGGGTTGGATTGCTTTTACATGGTCGGACAGTGGGTTCAACCTGGAGGCGGCTTGCCCAGTGGCGCTATGACCGGACGACATGTGACCCAAATGATGTGCAAGCGGGACAAAAAGCGGTTCGTAGCAATGACTCCATAGGAACTGCTTATCAGGAGCAGAAGAGTACTCAAGTGGAAGATTCTGCGAGTTTCTGATAAAGGTCAGCATATGAGCGGGCGGAGCGCCCCCAGGAAAAATCTGCGGTCATTGCATTCCTCATTAACTTTGCCCATTTTTCCTTCTGCCGCAGTAGCTCCAGGGCACGATCCAGAGCTTGCAAAAACTCAGGAACATCGTAGGTGCTAAAAATGAAACCATTACCTTCCCCTGTCTTGGGGTCAAACTCCTTAATAGTATCTCTCAGACCGCCCGTGGCCCTCACGATGGGAATAGTGCCGTATCTGAGACCGTATAACTGAGTTAGACCACTTGGCTCGTAACGGGAGGGCATAAGTAACAGGTCGGAGCTGGCTATAATCTTATGTGCCAAAGAATCGTCGAAATCAATCTTTACCCCCACTTTTCCAGGATACCGCTCAGGCATCTCGGCAAAAATTTTCTCGTAGTGTTTATCTCCTGTCCCGAGGAGAACGAGTTGAGTGCCGCGAGAAAGCATGGCATCCATTGCCCGCTCCAAAAGGTCAAAGCCT
Organism: Dehalococcoidia bacterium; assembly: GCA_034409195.1. Taxonomy (GTDB): domain Bacteria; phylum Chloroflexota; class Dehalococcoidia; order SZUA-161; family SZUA-161; genus JACWAE01. The sequence goes on along the minus strand of DAOUMT010000091.1, from coordinate 15,873 downwards.
TTCTGCTGTGTCAGACGCGAGACCATTCCAATGAGCGGGATATCAGGGACATCGTTAAGGCCGAAAGTCCTTTGCAGCTCTGACTTGCAAGACTTCTTTCCCCAAAGATTCTGAGAACCGTATGTTTTGCAGATAAAAGGGTCGGTTTCAGGATTCCATATTTCGTAATCCGCCCCGTTGAGAATACCCACTAAGTCCTTCGCCCGCTCCCGGAAGACTCCGTCCAGCCCAAACCCCTGCTCGGCTGTCTTTATCTCCTCAGCATATGAGGGACTGACCGTGGTAATCCTGTCAGCAAAAACAAGGCCTCCTTTTAGAAAGTTGATTTTGCCGTAGAACTCCAGATATTGAGGAGTGAAGAAACGCCCGTCGAGGTTCAGGATATGCCAGTCCAGATAATTGAAAAGGCCCTGGTATCCCGGGTTGTGTACAGTGAGGACGGTCTTCACAGACGAAAGCCCCGGATAGAGATGAGGTTGAGCTTTCAGGAATGCGATGGCGAGTGCTGATTGCCAATCGTGGGCGTGGAGTATTGCCGGTGGGTCGTATTTCAAAACGCCAAGTATTGACCGGGCGAAGAAGGTAAATCTCTCGGCATTATCGAGGTAATCCTCTCCATGGGCGCCGTAAAAGTTCTCACGGTCATAGTACTGGTCAGCACGGATCAAGTAGAGTGTAATATTTCTTCCTACCTTTGTCTTTAACAGAGTCCCCGCTTCCCTGCTGTTAGAGATAGGTACAGTGAAATCGATGCCAGTATCCTCAATCGGGAAGCCACCCTGGAGGACCGAGCGATACGCCGGCATGATAAGGGAGACGCGTAGGCCGAGCCTCTCCAGGGCTGTGGGCAGCGAGGCCAGTACATCGCCTAGACCGCCTGTTTTGGCAAAAGGCGCAATCTCCGGCGACGCCATAACTACATGTAGCGGCGGCATTTTGGGAAGCCTTTCAGACTTATTTCTCAACTTCATGGTACTTTTTAAATCCCCCAGCAGTAGTATATCCGAATCGCAGGAAATATTGAAGCATGATTTATACCCTATTGGTGATGTAGATTTCGATTTGATATAATCTTCTCATACAAGGCGGATAATTCTAGGTGCGGTGGCACGCAAAGAGGTTGTGGAGATGGAAAAGCTACAAACTGTAATAATGGCCGGCGGTGTCGGTGAGAGGTTACAACCTCTGACAATGCACCGGACCAAGCCAGCCGTACCCTTCGGGGGTAAATACCGGCTTATTGATTTCCCGTTGAGCAATTGTGTAAACTCCGGCTTGCGCAAGATTTTTGTGCTCACACAATACAGGTCCGGGTCGTTAAACGTTCATGTGCAGGAGGGTTGGGGGATTTCAAGCTCGGGGTTAGGAGAATATATATACACAGTGCCGGCTCAACAGAAACTCGGGACCGATTGGTACCGCGGTACAGCCGATGCCGTACGGCAGAACCTCGATGTGATTATGAGCAGAGACATTGAAAATATTCTGATTCTCTCCGGAGATCATGTATATAAGATGGACTACCGTCAAATGTTGGCTTACCACAAGAGGAAAGACGCTGGTCTGACTCTGGCCGGTATCAGGACAAAAAAAGAACAGGCTACCCTGAAACTCGGGGTTCTGGCAGTAGACCGAAATTTCAGACTACTAAAGTTCGAGGAGAAGCCTGCCAAGCCAAAGGCGCTTCCGGATGCACCGGACTATGTTTTCGCTTCAATGGGTATCTATATCTTTAAGATGAGGGCTTTAAGAGAGGCAATGGAGGGGACGGAAGAAGACTTCGGCAAACAGGTCATTCCCAGAATGACAGCTAAGGGCCACAAAGTCTTTGTTTACGACTACGAGAATGAGAACAGAATAGAGGATTTCGTTGTCGAAGTGAAAGAAGGCAAAAGAAGTAAGGTGCTTGTCAAAAGAACTCGCGATTCATCCTACTGGAGGGATGTGGGCGATATCGACTCTTACTACGAGGCCAGCATGGACCTTGTAGGTGTGGATCCTGTTTTCAATCTCTACGGAGAGAAATGGCCGTTCAGGACCTATCAGAAGCCACGCCCTCCCACAAAGTGCGTTTTGGGAGGGAGGATTCCGGATTCCCTGGTGTCAGATGGCTGTATCATCAGCGGTGGTGGGGTTGGTGGCTCTATTCTATCTCCGGGCGTGGTTGTTGAGAGTGGGGCTCTGGTGGAGGGTTCGATCGTACTAGATGATGTTATCATAGAGCCTGGTGCAAGGGTAAGACGAGCCATCATCGACAAGGATTCCAGGATCCACGCAGGTGCTTCCCTGGGCTATGACCACGAGGCTGACAAGCGTAGAGGCTGCATAGTATCAGAGTGTGGGGTGGTAGTTGTCCCCAAAGACGCAGATATAAGGCCAGTCTGAGTGCCTGACCGAATCTTCTTTCTAGTATACATTTGACATCGGGATGTACTATATGTAACGTATGTCCATCTGGCGGCAATAATAATGAGTGAAAAAAAGAGAGTGGTAATCCTCGGGGCGGGTTCAGCGGGGATTGGCGCTTTATTGGAATTGAAAAGGGCATCCGGCGGCCTACCGGAGATGGAAGTAACTCTGGTCGACCGGCAGAATTATCACTTTGTCCTGCCGCTGATATATCAGGTTGTCACCGGAAGTGTTGCGCCCGGTCACATCTCTTTCCCTATACGCATTCTGTTGAGACAGAATGGTACAGCAGGGCGGGTGAAGTTCAGGCAGAGTCAGATACAGGGCATAGATGTCGAGAGGAGGATAGTTGCTACCGATACCGGAGAGATTGTATGGGACTACCTGGTGGTGGCACTGGGCAGCACGGTCAATTTCTTCGGCATGGACGAGGTAGAGAAGAACGCACTGCGCTTCAGGTCGCTAAAGGATGCTATCAACATCCATAATCGCATTCTGGACAACTATGAGACTGCGCTCCAGGAAAAAGATGAACAACGCAGACGTGAACTGCTTACTTTTGTGGTAGTGGGAGGCGGGCCCACCGGTGTCGAACTGGCAGCGTCCATCCAGGACTTCACGCTCGAGGTGCTGGCACGGGACTACCCTTCTCTGACGCCCTACGTTCGGGTAGCCCTGGTCGAAGCTCAAGGCACTCTCTTATCAGGCATGAAGGCTAAGACTGGGGAGATGGCTATAGCCGGGCTGCGCTCCAGGGAGGTTGAGGTACTGCTCAAGACTCGCATCATCAAGCTATGGTCGGGTGGTGTCCAGACTGCTGAGGGCCAAATCATTCCGACTCGCACCGTTATCTGGGTAGCGGGGGTGAAGACAGCGGCTGTAACAGAGTCACTGCCATTCGATAAAGCTAAGGACGGGCGTATAGTGGTCAACGAGTACATGGAGGTCCCGAAGTCGCCCGGGGTCTACGTTATCGGAGATTGCGCCTATCTACAGCAACCTCATGGCCTGGGAGCTTATCCTGCAACTCACCAGGTAGCAGTGCGACAGGGACCTGCCTGCGGCAAAAACATCATCAATTCCATAAAAGGCAAACCTCAACGGCCCTTCCGTTACTGGTTTAAGGGGCAGATAATATATATTGGCAGAAACACAGCGGTGGCCCAGCTATTGAACTTTGTTTTCGACGGCTTCGCCGGCGGGTTGGTGCGGCGGATGCTGTATTTCGAGCAAATGATTGTATATCTGGGGCTGCTGACGGGATTCAAGAGCAAAATAAGCGCGTCCATCGATTGGTTCTTTGCCTATTTCTACAATCGTAATACAGCTCGCATTGAGTGAGCGGATTTAGTGATTAGCACCAGGCACCGGGGGTGAATATTGGTCTCAGGGATTGCTTTCGCAAAATCTGTGCGGAAGGTGATATCCGGGGCCCGGATATGGCTTATAGAAATCCGCCCCAGATTTCTCCTCATATCCGTGGCACTGGCATTACTGGGCACATCTATAGCATGGCGGAATGGATTCTTCAACTTTAGCTATGCTGTGCTCGCCTTCATCGGGCTCGTGCTCTGGCAAATAAGCGTGCAGGTGCTCAATGACTACTTCGATTATAAGAGCGGAGTAGACCTTAAAACCCACAGGACGCCTTTCACCGGGGGCAGCGGCATCCTACCAGCCCATCTTCTCAAACCCGTGTCTGTCTTAAAGTTTGGCTTGCTGAGCTTTGCCCTTGCACTTCCCATATGGGCTTACCTGATAATCGTTAAAGGTCTGCTGCTTCTTCCCATCATCGGAGTGGGGGCTGTCTGCGTGCTTATCTATACACCATTCTTGACCAGATGGAGGTTGGGGGAGCTATCCTCTGCGCTGGGGATGGGGATACTTCCCACATTGATGTTTTACTTCGTTCAAACAGGAGGCTATAGTGCAGAAGCAGTGGTGGCAGCCATCCCGGCCGGGATTTTGATTTTTGACGTTCATCTTCTGAATGAATTTCCGGATGTTGAGGCAGACAAAACAGGGGGAGACAGAACACTGCCTATCATACTGGGCAGGGCCAAGGCGGCCTGGTTATATCTGGCTGGAACTGCGGTAGTCTATGCTTGGTCAATAGCTTGGGCAGCGGCAGGAGTCATGCCGCTGTCAACGCTGATCTCTCTAGTGACAATTCCGTTTGCCCTCTGGGCAATAAAAGGTGCTCTGAACTATCACTCTAATGCCAGTTTTACCCCAGCCCTTTGGGCCAACGCACTTTTCGGCTTGTTTACAGTTACCCTGCTGGCGTCAGGGTATATACTCGACCACCTCTTTTTCACCTGATCGCTTTACCCTGCGTTCACCGCCAGCCACTACAATATTAGCTTACGCGCCTTTCAGTTCCCGCCTTTCAGCCAGATGATCCTATCCGCCACTACCTTAGCTGCCTGGTCCTTAGTACTGAAATTTTGCAGCTCTGCTGAAAGCTCGTAGTCGCCTATTACATCTTGGATCCACTTGCTGAAATCGTTCTTGCCCGAAGTGACATGGTACCGGAAGGTCTCCTCTGACATTTGCTGCAGACCTGCGCTAAGTTCCTCCAAGTTTTTCATAACGCGGCCATCGTGACACCAGAATACCTTATCTTCTGGAACATTTGCCAGCCACGATTTATTTACTGCTTTGGTCGTTGCGCTGACCGGTCTATCACCCTTCTTTCCTATTTTGTACATTTTAGTGCCGCATACCGAACACACGCCCTGAATCGCGGGTCTTCCATTTTTCAGAGTTATACTTTTGACATTTTTCATTTCTCTTTTTGCACGGCATTTCAGACAATATGCTTGCATCAGACCACCTCCATCTTTTAGATGCAGAATAGCCATTTACTCAGTGAATGTCAAAAACACCGCGTGCTTCGTCTTAATAAAGAGGATTAGGCTATCTGTGGTTGACCCTGATGGCCGGATTTTTCGAAAGTTGACACGATCTGTCATAAGTGTTAATATGTGAGTAATCATTTACATACATTTTGCCGAGCGCAGCCTCCTCATCAGTTGATATAGATTCAGCTCTCTGGGCAGCCTCGTTTGGTAATTGCAGATTCGTTATTGAGACTTTGGGGATATTATCTTCATTCGCCCCTATGGCGGGATATAAAATGGGAGGAGGTGATGATGTGATGGTATGTGAAAACCATTACGAGACCCACGACAGGGAAAAGGAAAACAATACGAATGGGAACCCAAAGAATCCTGCTACCAACCTGCGGAAGCATATACATGTGCTTCCATCCGGTCGAAAGCTAAAAGTCGTCATGACCGATGAAGATGGAGAACGCGCTGACGTCTAGCAGAATATCAACTCCGTGGATTTCGGCGCGTCTTTTCACAAATTTGGATGATTACGAGAATCTGTTCCGCCATAGAGGGCGATTGACTTCTAAACACAGAGTTGGTTGTTGGTAGTTTGGGGAATTTGAAAAAACCAGATTTAAGACTGCGGCTTTTTTTGCGACTTTCTGGCTCTCTCCGATACTTCATAAAGCGATTCTTCGAAAGTATCTGCCCCGATAAAAGAGTACTCCACACCTACTATCCAGCGTGAATTGTATATAATGGAAGGTTTGCCGGGCACGACAAGGCTTGCAGCTTGCATACCGGAAGTAGCTTCGACAATATTCCAGATCATCTCACTGACAAAAGATATGGCCGCGTCTTTGACAGCGGGCAAGGTACAGTAGTGTATCTTTTCCTGCCCGGTAGCGGTCAGAATTTTCAAAAGCATCCGGGGAACTTTCTCTTCAGTAGTCATACCTGGCCTCCTTTCATTCCGAAAACCGTTTCCAACAAAATAATTTCGCCTCTCTTTATATAAGCCCAAAATTTTTACGATTATTATAAATTATCATATTTGAGAACAAATTACTAGTTTAGTCGTCTGGTTTCCTCGCGCTGACGAAAGCCAGGAACGCAGAGCGTGTCGGCCCGGAGACAACATCTACAAAGCCCGTTTCCGTCAGCATAGGAGGAATACCCTGCACATTGGATTGCATCATCATCCTATGGCGGACCAGGGCAGAGGCAACACGTGCCAGGACTGGGTTGGTCGGCGGTTTGAAATCAACCAGGAAGAAAAGTCCGCCCGGCTTTAACACCCGATAAATCTCCTTAAACCCCTGGCGTTTCAGATCGTCCGGAAGATGATGAATCACCAGACGGCTGATGACGACATCGAAGGTCGCGTCCGGATAGGCAATCTTCTCGATCAACCCGACCTCGAAAACAACCTCGGAACCGCTGCGTTTTGCCTTTTTCCGGGCTATATCGACTCCCGCCGGCGAGGCATCTATACCATAAGCTGAACCAGACACCCCGGCATATTTCTTGGCTGTCAGCGTAAGGTCGCCGGTGCCACAACCCACATCGAGAACCTTGTCTCCCGGTTTGATCTTCGCCATTTCGATGATCATGCGGCTGTTGGGGCCATTCACACCCATCCCTATGAGACGGGCGAAAATGTCATGTTGAGGTGTCCAATGAATAGTGACTCCGGTGGTTTCCGGTCCGCTTTTGGTTTTTGGGTGGTTGTGCATCCTATGCATCGTTGACATCCTTTCCTTTTTCGGGTATTTGCATACGTCGGGCCGTTTGAGCCAGTATGGTAAAAGCAGCCTGGACAGTTTCACGTTGCTCTGGGGTAAGAGAGGTCATTACTTCCATTAGAAAATGGTGCGGGGGAATGCTGTCACGAATCAATCCCTTCCCCTTCTTGGAAAGCCTGAGTATTTTTGTTCGCCGGTTCGCCGGGTTCTCCCGTCGTTCCACCAAATCCTGCTGCACCAGTCTCTCCACTAACTGGCTCGCTGCAGCATCGCTCACATCCGTCAGCGCGCCGATATCCGATACTTGGCATTCTCCAGCGTGATAGATATACATTAGAGCATGGATCTGTGGTGTAGATAGGCCATGCTGCTTCATGGAGCGCATGAAATCCTGAATACTGTGGGCTAAAACAAGTTCCAGCCCTTCGTGAAAAGATGAGAAAGGTAAGGAGTTCATATTACCTAATCATTAGTAAATATTTAATCATAAGTTTATTATATATCGTAACTTAACGGTGGTCAAGCATTATTATCCTTAATCGTTCGGCGAGTGAGATTTCGTCAATCTGATATAATAGGCTTTGCCTATGAGACTCAAATCAGTAGAAGACAAACCTTTGGTTCAAGGCCATCAGGAAGCCTTAGAGCTGCTCAAAGCATTTTTGCAGCCCTGGCATACCGCTGTCGAGGCTCCGGCAGAGGCTCAAAGAAAGATGCTGAGCACTCTGCTGGACGGCTATGCTCGGACCGACTACGGAAAGATGCACAGTGCGGAACATATAGAAAGTATAGATGATTATCGACGTGCATTCCCGGTTGTTACTTATGAAGGCTACAAGCCTTTAATTCAGCGCGTGATGGCGGGTGAGACGGGGCTGCTGCTCAGCGAAGAACCGATTGGCTGGGCTATCACGCGTGGCACTACGGGCGATGAGTCCAAGTTCATACCCATGACCCCTACCGACCTGCAGATGAGAGTCAGCGCTGGCCGGGCCATGCTAAATTATGTCGTCACCAATAAATGCTACGAGGTGCTTGAGGGTGCCAATCTGAACCTGAACTTCCCCTCGGTGATAGGAAAAGTGCAGGTAGGCGAAAAGGAACTGGAGTACGGTTATAGCTCGGGCATTTACCTGAAGCACGTATCTGCATTTACCCCTATTCGCTCAGTGCCTACACAGGAGGAAATCGACGCTCTCGGAGGAAGCAAGTCTATCAGCGCCTGGGAAGCGCGCTTCGAGATGGCATATCAAAAATGCAAAGATGAGAACGTGACTATGGTCGGTGGTGTTTCGCCCACAGCTATTCTGTTCGGCAGCTATCTTCACCGTGCCCACGGCGTCTATCCTAAGAATATATGGAAGGTACGTGTTATGACCCTGGGCAGCGTGCCCGGCATAAATACCCGACAGGAGCCCGCATTGCGTGCCCTCTATGGTCCGGCCGCTATTCGCGAGATCTATGGAGCTACTGAAGGGATGTTCGGGCAGCAGAGAGATAACCGCAGGGCCTGGGTGCCCAACTACGACCAGTTTTTCTTCGAGGTGCAGACCCGACGGGGAATCAAGCTGCTACACGAGATGAAACCCTATGAGTTGGGCACTCTCATCGTTTCGACGCCGGTGCTGGCTCGCTATAAGATCGGCGACATGATACTGGCAGTCCGGCCCCCTTACTTCCGCTGCATCGGCCGCGACCGCTGGTGGACACCCCTCGATTATGCCTGGGGTGAGTTCATGACATTAAACCTGGGCCGGCTTTAGGTTCGACGCCCCGATACGAACGCTCTAAGCAGTATCATAATTGCAATGACAATCAGTATAATCACCCAGATGTAATTCCAGCTTATGAGCGAACCCAGGCCTATGCCCAGCAAGACTAACCCTATGATCACATTCCCGGCCATTGAACGCCGGTGCTCCGGCACAAGCACTCGATAAAAAGTCGTAAGCAGTAGGATGGCACCAGCGCCAGCAAAGAAAACTGCCCACCCTTCCCACCAACTGGAAAAATTGTCTTTAGCATAACCAGTTGCTTCCGCCAGTATTACCAGCGCTCCCCAAATAAGAACCGCCGCCCACATAAATGCATTGACCCGGTCTCGCCGCCACTTTTCGTCCCAGCCTTTCCTTTTCTCGTCTTCTTTCTCGTCCTTCTCGCGCCTTTTCTCCTCGTTCTTCTCTTCTCTTTTAGGTCCTTCAGACATGTGCCCTCCTTTTGAAGTTCAACAACCTTAAGTAATTCAACTAAAATTGCCGTGGACTCTAAGACAGGCACCAATGCCCAAAAGATACGCCCGACACAAGACCGAGCCACGGGAATATTAATTGACCGATTTGCCTTTGTCAACCTGGACATATAAGAGGTGTAGAAGAATCTCTCCTCTCGGGGGACGTATTGCAATCCGCTAAATCAAGTGCTATCATGGGCACTCCTTAAATAACCCAGAGTAACCTTGTACAGGTGCAACTGAGGAAGGAGGCGGTGATGACGATAAAAGTGATTATCGAGCGGTCTGTCAGCCCCGATAACCAGGGAGAGGTGGCAGAGCTGCTGAAAGACCTGCGAGCCAAAGCAATCCGCCAAACGGGGTACATAACTGGCGAAACGCTATTCTCGGTAGAACACGCCGGTACTCATGTAGCAATCAGTTCCTGGGAGAGTTTGCGAGATTGGAAAGCCTGGGAGAAAAACCCGGAGCGAACGGCAATTGTGGACAAGATAGAGGGGCTTTTGAAAACTAAGAGCAAGATCTCTGTCTTCGCCACCACTCCCCGCTCTATTGCCGAAGGGGTGTAAGGCTGATAACGCCCAAGAAGTCAATCCTCCAAATTGCTCTTAGCCTCATTCCAGAGGGCATTTTGCTCCTCGAACGATAGGTCGCGGAGGGAGATGCTGCGCCTGCGGCAAGCCTCCTCCATGTAGCGGAAGCGGCGGCTGAACCGCTCGTTAGCCAGACGTAAAGCCTCCTCCAGGTCGACACCTTGCCAGCGTGCGGCGTTGACCAGGGCAAACAGTACATCACCGAACTCGTGAATCTTCTCCTGCCTGGTTGTCGCTTCCTTCACCTCACGTATCTCTTCAGTAAGCTTGTCCAGTATGCCTTCGTACTCCTTCCAGTCGAAGCCTACCCCGGCAGCCCTGCGCTGTATGGAATGGCTGTAGCTCAACGCCGGCATTCCCTTGGGTACGCTTGAAAGCAGCGAGTCATCCTTTTTGCGCTCGTTCTGCTTCAGCTCCTCCCACTCCAGAGCTACCTGCTCTGCATTCGCTGCTTTGGACTGGCCGAAGACATGGGGATGGCGGCGGATGAGCTTGGTGCTGATACCATTGATGACATCGAGAATACTGAATTCACTGGCTTCCTTGGCTATCTGGGCATGCAGCAGAATCTGCAACAGCAGGTCTCCTAGCTCCTCGCAGAGCTTGTCTGTGTTCTCTTCATCCAGGGCCTGGAGCACCTCATAGGCCTCCTCTATTAGATAAGGCTTGATCGAGGCGTGGGTCTGGGCGCGGTCCCAGGGGCAGCCATCGGGCGCTCTGAGGCTGGCCACGATTTTCTCTAGGGCATCAAAACTGGAAGGGTCTTGTTCCATAGATTTTTCTCTAAAATTGTGGCTGTGGTATATGTTCCGGGGGTCTCACCAGCTTCAAGCTCAGCGCTTCGTAATCGCACTTAAGCACGCAGACGCCGCAGCCCATGCACTTCTCGGTATTTACAGCTGCCTTCTCTTTATGTGAGCCTTTCGGCTTCACCATCTCTATAGCGCCGAAGGGACACCAGTCCACGCAGATCTCACACCCAGTGCAGAGCTCCTCATCGAGATGAGCTTCGTATCTGCTTTTAGCGATGCACTTGGTCACAGGAGCCCCCAACCTGTTGATGGGCTCATAAACCATGCAGCAGTCGGTACAGCAGTTACACATCCCCCAGCGCGGCCTCATGCGCGTGGAGTTCTCACAGGTATGAATCAGGCCGAGCCCTTCGCATTCGTCTATCAGAGTCAGGGCTTCTTCGCGGTTAAGCCTTTTCCCAGCATTGCGGCTGATGAGGTACTCAGCAGAGACATTGAACTGGATGTCTACCATAGGGTGGGACTTATTACACTTCTTGCCCACTGCCCCCTTGCGCCTGCGGCAGGTGCAGTAGGAAACAGCAATAGAGCGTGCCGAATTTATCATCTGGCGCATATCTTCACAGGGCAATATCTCCAGGCTGTTGAGGATTGCTTTATAGGCAGGGACAATCCTTCCCTGAGGCACATCCTGTTTGACCCAACCCGCAACCTGGTCAGGGTCCCACTCGTTGACACAGAAGTCGTCCCACAGCTCGAAAAGCTTCTTATCGCGAACGTCATCGCGGTCAAAAGAGCACATAGTTATGTCATGTAACTGCACGACTGCAAGGGCGAAGCTGGCTCCCTCCAGGTTCTCGGGACCTCTGGCGAAGATGACCCCTTTTCTATATAAACCCTCGACCTCACTTTTTACAGCCTCCACACCCATATTGAGCTTATCTGCCAATTCTTCATATTTCATGGGCATAAGTGAGGCAAGCTCAGCCTGCCTGTGGTTCATCAGGTATTCCAGTATGCGGCGATACAGTAGGGAATCCTTGTAACCATGTCTCTCTGCCAGACTCGAATAAACGTCATTATCAGCCATTGCCTACCTCAAGGCCATTATATAGCCCACCACTCACATTGACAAGATAGAAGACGCTCGACTACCATATTCTAAGCGGGGTAGAGAGATCAAGTGAAAGCACTGGGAACTATAAACGCTGTTCTGTTCATTATCTGCATTCCATTACTGCTTATTACCACCAATGTGAGATTTGCCGTAAACGATATCCGGCTCTATGAGTACGGATTCAATAAATACAATGTCAGCGAGGAGACAGGGTTAAATCAAGGTAATCTCACCGAAATCGCTAACAAGCTTATCACCTATTTCAACTCTAATGCAGAATTTGTCGACATCAGTGTGTACAACCAGCGCGACATAGCGCATTTGAAAGATGTTAAAGGGCTGGTCCAGTTGGTCTACCGCATCCAGTTTGTCTCCCTGGGTTACATCGCTGTATACATCGCGTTCAATTTACTTGCCCTGGGCGGTGCTTTCTGGCGAAAGCTGGCCGGGCGGATCATCTGGGGGAGCTGGACCACCATTGCGCTCCTGGCAGCCCTGGGGCTCGCAGCGGTCGTTGACTTCGACCAGTTCTTTTTGCTGTTTCACTTAATCAGCTTCCGCAACGACTTCTGGCAGCTTTTCCCAGGTGACAACTTGTTAACGATGTTCCCTGAGGGCTTCTTTCAGGATGCTGCGCTGTTCATAGCAGGAGCAACTATTGTGGAGGCGATAGTAATCGGTGCTGCCGCCTGGTACCTTTTGAAGCGGAGTAGAAAAGCTAAACCCGGATTGGTGACGCCGCAGTCGAACTAAATAGAAGGGGGCATCCGCCACAGGCGGATGCCCCCTGAAATATAATTACAATCTAAACTCTAGTGGCAGGTGGAACAACTGCTGGAAGTGCAGCCGCTGCAGCCGCCACCGGCCCCGGCTACAGGAGTAGAGCTTCCGCTCGAACTCTTGGAAAAGGCGGCAAAAGATGAGACCGCCCGCTTCGCACCGTTTTTACAGGTCGGGCAAGGCGCATCATCGTTGGCCTTGCTCATAGGACGAAGCAGCTCAAACTTAAGCCCGCATTTAGGACAGCAATATTCATAAATGGGCATCCCGTTCCTCCAACCTAATTCTATCACCTTACGAGACAGCAAGTCAATTTGCTCACACAGGAATAACCCGAAGCTCGCCAGTTTGACAAGGTATAGGTATGTGGATACAATCGGGTTTTGGGAAAAGAGATGCAAAGTAGATACGATGTTATTATCGTCGGCGGCGGGCCTGCGGGCATCTTCGCTGCCCTGGAATTAAGCCAGGCGACTAACCTGAGCATCCTGCTTCTGGAGAAAGGGAGAGACCTCCATTTTCGCCGATGTCCTATCATCGGCAAGAACCGAAGCTGCCCTCCCTGCTCACCGTGCGACCTGGTCAGCGGATGGGGCGGCGCTGGCGCTTTCAGCGACGGCAAGTTGACTCTTTCTCCGCAGGTGGGAGGCCAGCTCGAAACCTATCTTGGACCTGAGAAGGCAGCCGACTTGATCCATTATGTCGACGATATATATCTCAAGTTTGGCGCATCGAACGAAGTCTATGGCACTGGTACTGAGGTGGAGCGGCTGAGTCAAAAAGCGAAGAAAGTTGGCCTGAGGTTGATCCCTGCGCCGATACGTCACATGGGCACTGAGAAATGCCGCGAAGTACTGCGTGATATGCATAAGTTCCTATCTGACCGGATCGAGAGCCAGACCGATACAGCTGCTATCTCCTTGATTAGACAAAACGGAAGAATCAAAGGCATCCAGACGGACGACGGTCTGAAAATAGAGTCACGTTATCTGATTATCGCCCCGGGCAGGGAGGGAGCCGATTGGCTGCTTAAAGAGGCCGCCAGGCTCGGGCTCACCCTCCATAACAACCCTATAGACGTTGGAGTCAGGGTAGAGGTGCCCATAACAGTGCTGCAGGAACTGACTGATAACCTGTGGGAGATTAAGCTAGAGTACTATTCGCCTACCTTCGGCGACCGCATCAGGACCTTCTGCATGTGTCCTGCAGGGGAGGTCACCATGGAGACCACGGGCGGTCTCAACCCGGTGATAACAGTGAATGGGCACAGCTATGCTCACCGCAAGACGGGAAATACCAATTTCGCGCTCCTGGTCAGCGCTACCTTCTCTCCACCCTTCCGCGAGCCCATTGCCTACGGTAAGTATCTGGCCCGCCTCGCCAATATCATAAGCGGAGGAGTGATTGTGCAGACGTGGGGTGACCTCAGCCAGGGACGCATTTCCACTGCGAGCTCCATCGAAGAGGGCTCGGTTAAACCCACCCTGAAGAGTGCCACTCCGGGCGACCTCGGCTATGTTCTCCCCTATCGCTTCTTAAAGGGAATCAACGAGATGCTGAGCACGATGGATAAACTGGCACCTGGTGTAGCTTCTCCTGATACCCTGCTCTACGGCATCGAGGTCAAGTTTTATTCATCACGCCTCGAACTGACAGAGAACCTGGAGACAGAGATACCCAACATGTTCGCCATAGGCGATGGCGCAGGCGTCAGCCGGGGACTGATTCAAGCTGCTGCCTCCGGGGTAGTAGCAGCCCGGGAGATAACCAGAAGGGTGAGCTAGAGTGCCCACATTCGCCGGCATCGACCTCACTTCCTCTCCTAAGAAGGCAAGCGCTTATGCTTTGCTGGGAGACGATTTGCGGATTCGTTCCTTAAAATCTTTGAGCACTGATTCTGAAATCATCGCTGCCGTCGAGCATGACCGTCCAAAACTGGTAGCTATAGATGCCCCACTCAAAAAACCATCGGGCTTGCACTGTTTCAATAAAGAGTGTCCATGCCCTGATCCTCCACATAGAGAATGCGAAAGTATCCTTAGGAAAGAGGGAATTAGCATCTATTTCACAACTAAACGCACCTTTATCAAAGACATGATTGAACGAGCCATAGGCTTGAAAGAGGAGCTTGAATCTCGCGGCCATAACGTAATCGAAGCATATCCACATGCAAGCAAAATGAGACTTTGGAAAGATAAAGCTCCGAAAGGCAAGATACCTGATAAAAGAAAGGCAGCCGGACGTAGCTTCCTTAGGGAGCAGCTTATTGAAAAAATCCCTAATATAGATGAGTATGAGAATTTGAAGCACGACGAATACGACGCAATTATTGCTGCCTATACCGCATATCTTTTGGTCCACGGAAATGCCGAGTGCATTGGAGATAGTGCAGGTGGCTATATAGTGATACCTTTGAAAAAGGACCCCGTCAGTTTTAGAAGAGCTTAGGCCCTGGTTGTAGGGGCGTTCAATTGAACGCCCCTACTCGATATCTTCTTCCGTTTGACAAAAAGTGAAGGGATGCTTATATTTAATAAAGCTGTAATAGCTCCTGTCAAAAGTTAATAGGCTAACGAAACCGGGGAGTGGCGCAGCCTGGTAGCGCACTTGCATGGGGTGCAAGGGGTCGCAGGTTCAAATCCTGTCTCCCCGACTTTTTATGCCTGTTTGCCTTCCATCAAGCCTCTTTCTACTGGAAACCACTTAAAAGCGGACTATCGTGCCCAAAAGGGGCTTGACAAAACGCAAAAAAAGTGGTAAAAAGTCCGTCGTTGCGCAAAATAAATACGGACTTTAAATTTTATTCGAATATATTTAAGTTAATTCTTATAGTCCGTTAGTCCAACAAAGGTTGGGTAGAAAACGGACAGAATAGAAGTGGCCAAAATGATGCAACAGATAAAAAAGCCCGGCTGCCTGGGACAGATGTCAGAGCGATATTGCCGATACTGCAGCGACAGATGCCCTAATACACCGCTGTGCGTGCTCATAATGATGGGCGAATATCTGCGGAGCGAACACGATGTTTCGCCATCTCAACCTTTAACCGACTCCGCTCGGCCTCTGACTATCCCGCCGCTGATTGTCCCCCCAGATGAGCAAAAAAAGAATACGAAGGAGTCGAAATGAACAGTGTAATAAGCTGGGGAACTTACATTTGGCTGCTCACCATAGAGACCTCTGAAAGCATACTCAAATCGGTTAAAAAACGGTTCTTCGACCCCAGCAATTCGTCATTCGAGATTAGAAATCCTCAGGCGAACGAGAGATTTCGGGTGCTGCCTCCCACAACCGCTCACTGAGCAAACCAATTTCTGACTAGATTATTTTATCGGTGAAATTTTCATCCCAATATCTGGCCGATCATTCAAAATTCTCTCCATTACAAGGCTGAACCAGACAGGGCCTAC
>DAOUMT010000090.1:0-7283 GCA_034409195.1 Dehalococcoidia bacterium | reverse complement strand
TAACCACCGTTGGCGATGTAGTGCCCTATGTTTGTGGGGTCGATGTTTCCGCAGTTGCGTAAAACGACACGGACCTGTGGCTTCAGCACAGGTAGTTCGAAGAGTTTGGGGATACCCTCCAGAGTCCCCTCGCCGCGAGTGCCCAGGGCGAGGTCGGGTCGGGGATTGTCTCCTACCAGCCAGTCTCTGACAATCTCAGCCACAAGTTCGGGGGTGAGATTGCCGTAAAAAACGCCGGGCTTGCCCGGCTTTATTACCTCGAACAGCGGTTCCGCATAGCAAAGGCCGATGCAGCCCACCTGGATGATGTCTGCCTTGATGTTGTCCTTGGCCAACTCGGTGTTAAGCGCCTCCATTATGGTTTCCGCTCCCGCCGCCATGCCGCAGGTGGCAGTGCCGATCAAAATGCGTGGTCTCGGGCTATTCTGCATCGCCTTCCATTCGGAAGCCGCTTGTCTTTTTATCTCTTCGAAACTCATTGTGCCCCCTATCTGATATCACGCTCAGGTTACTCGCTTTTCTTACCTATAGCTTTCTTGGCTTTCTCCGGCGTCATTCTGCCATGCACCTTATCGTTCACCACCATGACTGGCGCTAAGGCGCAGGAACCGAAGCAAGCTACGGTTTCCAGGCTGTATTCCATGTCCGGCGTAGTGCCTCCGTCCTTGATGCCCAGTTGATTCTCTAACTCGGTGATTATTTTTGGGGCTCCGCGCACATAGCAGCCTGTGCCCCGACATACCTTTATAATATTGCGGCCTGTGGGGACGAGCTTGAACTGAGCGTAAAATGTGCCTATGCCAAAGACTGTGCTCGGCGGCACATGAACGAATTCGGCTATTCGTTTCATCGCTTGCTCAGGCAAATAGCCGAACCGCTGTTGAACCTGCTGCAGAATCGGGATTAACTCGCCCTTTTCGCCTTTGAAGTGTGTCAGGATTTCATCTGTTTGGCTATCAATGGCTTTGTCAGTTCCGGGTGTGGCTGTGCGCGCACCTTCTACCGCTGGAGCAACTTTCATCTTCGCACCTCTTGTAATCTCATCATGCTGTTCGGATTGCGAATGGCCATTCGCCGGAGGCTACCATTTCTCCTGGCTGAGCCGACACCATAACCAGGTAGCCAATCGCTTGTCCAGCTTTCCCACCCAGCTCTCTATCTTTTTGATATCACCGCTGCTGAGAGCTGCCCTTTCCTCCCAACTGAGGACGTAATATTGGGAAAGGGTTTTCTCAGGGTTGTCTGATAGCTGGACCAGGAAGTTGCTGTCATCAGCAGCCCGGGCCAGTATCTCAAGAATAGCCTCTTTGCTTGTCTGGGCTGCCTTGGCTTCTCCCTTGGACAATTTACCCAATGCGTCCATTCCCTTCTCCTTCTTTGGGCCTACTGTCGTAGCCATTGATTCGCCTCCCCTTTTCTTCCTCTACATAAAGTATAGCTTCCCCAAGCATTGATTACATTGGCCTTTCGTGCAATCCAGGGTATGTACAAAGGTACAACACAATGACTGTATCCAAGAACGATAGACTGTGGACTTTGGTGAAATTGGAGGCGGAATTGTTTAACATCCACGAGCGGAAGCAGGGCTAAAAATTTTCAGCCCCTACGAGTCACCAACCCATGCATGGTTAGATACTCAGCACCTCATCACTTATGATTATCTTGCATTTCAACATAAACAGCATATAATTGAAATTGAGATAGCAAAAGATGGCGATATTCCCTGAGATAGACCCCGCAAAATGCAATGGCTGCGGCTTATGCGTTGCCGTCTGCGAGCGCGGCGGTCTCATTCTAGTCACTGGCCCCGTTGTCGCATCCGTGGATACTGCTGAGTGCGATTGGTGCGCCTGCTGCGAGGCGGTGTGCAAGACCGGAGCCATACGCTGTGCTTACGAGATAGTGTTCGAAGTGCCTTGAGGGTTTCTCAGCAATCTCAAGGACACCGCCTGCTGCATAACCTCGAAATAAAAATAGTCTGCAACCCCGCTTTTCTTAAATACCGCTTAAAGCCTTCGTCTGCCTGCTCATAGCGCCTCGGTCCGTGATGGCGCTCAAGCCATTTGTGTGCAGTCACCCATTTCATAGAGAAAGCAAAGTCTCTACATAATTTCTTCACAATCCGGTGGTACCATGAGCTTAAAATCAGGCTGCTAATGGATAGCTCAAACTGAATGTTATAGCCGAACCCTAGTAGAAAGGAGGTGAGAGAATGTGGAAAAGTAAGAAGGTCGTTCTCGTGGCGGCTGTGGCAGTTGCCGTGCTCATCAGCGGTGTAGTAGCAGGGGTAACCCTTGCCCAGAGTGGAAGTGGAAATGGAAACGGAAACGAGACCCAGGCGAATACTCGATATCAGGACCTGCTGAATAAGGTCGCTACAATCTATCAGCAGAACACCGGGGTAGCTCTCAATGTGCAGCAACTGGAAACTGCCTTTGCCCAGGCCCAACAGCAGATGCAAAGCGAAGCTATACAAACCTGGCTCCAAAACCTGGTTACTCAGGGTAAGATAACCCAGGCACAGGCCGACCAGTTCCTGCAGTGGTGGCAGTCCAGACCCAACATCCCATCACTTGTACTACCTCGGGGAGAAGGAATGATGTGGGGTGTGGGCCACGGTAGGTTGGGAGATGACTAAACTGTCTCTAGGCATTGGCTCATAAAGCTGGCGCGTGAATGGATTTGACGGGGCGGTAAGGTAGACGCATAAAGATAGTCGCTTTTGCCAGCTTGGGGGGGAGGGGGGAACTACTCCCTCTCCTCGTTGAGCCAGGGAAATCTGGGACTGCGGTCTTTATTGATAAAAGCAGGCTAGATGACTTCCTGATAAACGTCGAGGATTTGCCTGGCTGCTATTTGCCAGTTGAATTTGCGCAGCACCCTGTTCCGGGCCTCCTTGCCCATCTCGCAGCGCAGCTCTTTGTTCTGCACGAGTTTCTTTATAGCAGCAGCCAATTTGGGCACATCGGCCGGCGGCACAAGTATGCCTGTCCTGCCATCGTCAACCAGCTCGGGCAGTGCTCCGGCGCTGAAAGCTATCACAGGTATTCCGCAGGCCATGGCTTCCGCAGCTGGGAAACCGAACCCCTCGAACATGGAGGGGACGACGGCTATGTCCGCTGCCGAGTACCACCTTACCAGGTCGTCTCCGCTCAGCCTGCGAGCGAATGTGACATGGCCATTGAGATTGATCTGCTGCATCAGGGCCGGCACATATTGGGCTTCGGGCGCGCCGCCGTCAATGATTGTCAGCTTCACCGGGCACTCGTTCTCCAGCATCTTGATTGCCTGCAGCAGGTAGATGATGCCCTTTTTCCTATCTTCGGTATTGCCTACGAAGATCAAGCTATTCGATTTCTTGGGCAAGCCGTCTCGATTGTTGAAGACATCGGTATCAATGCCGTTGTATACCACCCTGATACGGTCGGAAGGGACGCCCATGAGGCGCTCTATTTCGCGGGCTGAGCACTCGGAAACAGTGATGACCCGGTCGGCCCGGCGTCCCACAAATGACTGCATGGGCACATATACGGAGTAGAACCACCAGCGGCGCCATTTCTCGATCTGGTTTCGGGCCTGGGAGAAGTCTGAATCGCGGTCTAGGGCCATAGGGTGGTGTATAGTTGCCACAAGGGGCAGCTTGTGCCTTTTGATCAGGGCCAGGCCATACCCCAGGCCCTGATTATCATGTACCACATCGAATTTGATGCGAGGGTTCAATTTCCGTATAGCGGCGTAAGCCCTGATGCTGAAGGCCAGCGGCTCGCTGTACATGCCCATTCTGGTAGCCGCTGCCTCGAATACATCGACAGGGTTGCGCATAGGGCCGACGTGGTTGCCCATATGGTATTTGGAGACATATGCGCTGTGGCTTTTGACTTTGTAAAGCTTTACCCCTTCGGGCAATTGGGGATAAGGAGGACCCGAGATAACGTGTACTTCGTGCCCGAGGTGCTGGAATTCGCGGGACAGATAATAGATGTAAATCCCCTGCCCACCGCAGAACATATTACCGCGGTAGGTTAGGAGGCATATTTTCATCAGTCACCTTCGGGTGATGATTGGGACATTATAGGAAGTTTGCAAGCAAACCTTTGTAGATTTTAAGAAGCATTAAACTTGAGCTGTTGGCCATACTCCGAATGGCAAAACCGTGGGTACACGATACCACTATTGGGGGTAACCTGTCAAGTGGCGTGCTGTCCGGGTAGTGGAGCATTACCATTATAGGCAGAAGTCAGAGACCTGCCTAATAAGGGAGGCAATTTCCTCTTGCAATCAGCCAATGACTCACTCACAAAGGCTCGCCCGCTAATGTTGGTTGAGGAATGATCACAATTATGTAGTTCTTGTTTACATTTAAGAAATCTGCAGTGTAGAGAGGTGTCTCTCCTGACAGTGGGTATACCCTAGCTTCTGTGATAGGTATAAAGGTTTGCCCCGTGCTGGAATTCATAAAATCCGTGAGCCTAGAACCTGGGAGAGCATGAATTTTCCCTTCTATTCTGCACCATTGGGTAAGAATGACCACACATGTCTGACTCTTCTCTACCCTCATCGGTCTTCTATTCTGTGAAATTTCAGACATGATTTTTCCCTGTAGCTACGTATCCTTTTGCTATCCTTCTTTACCAGAGCGGTGTAATTATAGCGTACTTCAGCTTACGATACAATTACCTGAAGTTGCAACTAGTAAGAAGTTAATGGAGTTTCGCGCACCTCTAATTTCAAAGTGCCCCGGTTACGTCCAGGGTCGTATTTTTGACGGCTATCCATCCCCGGCAGCGCCCCAAAAATTTTATCTCCCAACTCTTGCTATGGTCGGCTTTTCGCTGTAAAATACCATAAATCATGTGATAATATCCTACAAGAAGGCCGCATTCGGGGATTAAATGGAGTCCGCCGTTCATTAATCTCATGCAGCGTTTGCCTGGCAGTTTTAACAATGCAAGGAGCGATAAATGCCCTTCAGGCAGGTTGGCGATATAAAGTTATACTATGAGGTTCATGGCAATGGCGAGCCCCTGGTGATGATTTCCGGATGCGGAACGGACTCGTCAGTGTGGCTGCCTCAAACTCAGGAACTTTCTCTGAAGTATCATGTCATAACTTTCGATAATAGAGGCACCGGGCGCAGCGACAAACCGGACACCCCCTATACCATGCAGATGATGGCTGCAGACGTGGCCGGGCTGCTCGATTCCATCGGCATAGAAGCAGCCCATATTCTGGGGTACTCTATGGGAGGAGTCATTGCCCAGGAGTTCGCTCTCACTTACCCGGGGAGGACTCTCACTCTTATATTGTCATGCGCTTACCCGGCAGGTGCCCCCGATGTTGTCTTGCCGGAGCCTCAAGCTATGTCGCTCATGTTCGATCCCGACACGATCGCCCGGTTGACTCCGTTGGAATGGTCGGGGAAACTGCTAGGTTGCATGTGCAGCCAGGAGTTCCTGGATAAACACCCTCAACTGGCTAATGAGTTTGTAGCCAGGCAAAGTGAACATCCCACTCCCCCTCACTGCATTATGAGGCAGGTAGAAGCAATGCTGGCCGCCCGCACCTATGACAGGCTATCCAGAATAAAAGCGCCCACTCTGATCTTCGGCGGCACCGCTGACAGAATCACCCCCTGCGAGAATTTGCGACTTCTGGCCACCAAGATCCCAAACTCAGAGCTTGTTATACTGGAAAATCTGGGACATGGCATGTTCATCGAAGACACTGAGCAAACCAACCGCGTGATTCTGACGTTTTTGAAGCGACATGCCATGGGACAGGTCATCTAAATCATTCAGATAATTTGGCCGGTCCCTTGCAGTTATTACCTTGAAAATAAAAGACTTGGGTTTAAATGTCATTCTGAGCTTTGGCGAAGAATCTCGTCCTGATGAATCGGGACTCCTCGGAATGATAATTTGTGTTCCGTAGTGAACATTGCAACGTTCATGACGAATTTACACCTCAATCCACTGTAAAAATTTGCCAGATGACACTGTGACCGTATAAAATCACTATATATATTAGGAGGAGGTTGCAGCGATGGAAGAGATTTACAAACGATTGTCAACCAAACTGGGATACCCCGATTCTGAGTATCTAGCTAAAATTTTTGAATATGCGGTTACCCTCCGGCAGGCGAATATCCTCGAACAATTGAATCAAGCCCCGGGCCCTGCGCTTACCGCGGAGCAGCTGGCCGAGAAGACAGGATTGGATGCGGAAGTGATAAAACAGGAATTGGATGATCTGTTCTATAAGGGACTGGCCTTCCCGCGCAATTTTACGGACCGCCGTGAATGGAGATACGGCAAGTCTGCTATGCAGCTTCACGATGCTATGCTCAGCGGCTGGCGGCGGTTCCGGGAGCCTGAGAAACTCGCTCGTCTCTGGCATGAGTACGATGAAAAGGAAGGTTATCAAAAGTATGGCAAGGAGTTCGCTGCAGTTTCTACTCCGGTGACGCGTATTATACCCGCGGTAGAGTCGGTAGCAAACGACCCGAATTTGCAGCCCTGGGAAGACTGGAGGGAGATACTGAAAACCAAGCAGCTCATTTCTGTGGTAGATTGTCCCTGTCGCCTCGAGGTGAAAGCCTGTAACCGTCCGCTGGAAGTCTGTCTCGACTTCGACAGGACTGCGGAATACGACATTGCCAGTGGACATGGCAGGAAATTAAGCACCGGGGAGGCGCTAGAAATACTGGAGAAAGCCTCCCGTGCAGGGCTCGTCCATACCGGGGTCAACGATGTAGCGGTCAACATTATGTGCAACTGCTGCAATGATTGCTGCGTAGAGTTCCAGAGTTTGAAGAAAGAGAACACCCCCCTCAGCCAGCACTATGCCAAGAGCCGCTACGAGGCGAACATCGACCAGGACAAGTGTACCGGATGCCAGGACTGTGTGGATAACTGTAACTTCGACGCCATAACCATGGTAAAATTACCCGGCTCGAAGAAACTCAAGGCGGAGGTTAACCACGAAGCATGTTACGGATGCGGCTGTTGCTTCATGGCCTGCGAGGAGAAGGCTATCTCTATGAAGTGCGTCAGGCCGGTAACGCACGTGCCCGGCGTTCAAGTGTAAGCAGCGGCGCAAAACCTCATATCATTCCCTCCCCGAACGGGAGTCCAGGCACTAGGCGCAGCTACAGAAATGGGAATCCCCCGCGAAAGCGGGGGATTCCTCTGCCTTTAAACAAGCCTTATTTTCTACACTGCCCTCCAGATCCACTTGAATGGCTTCAACCCGAACCCGATAACCATGCCCACCATCGAGCCCAC
>DAOUMT010000089.1:0-5618 GCA_034409195.1 Dehalococcoidia bacterium | reverse complement strand
CCATACAGAAGAAGCTGGTCTGTTATCTTGCTCCTTATATCACGCCCGGCGACTACTCGATAGTAATATTCCATCTTCTCGTCTTCGCTTAAATCACTCATATTTATTGCCTTATAGGCGTTGAGCAGCACCTCCCGCTGTATCAGCAGTCCCTGATGTACCAGATTGATATCCCACATCGGCCTGCGGCTGGCCCACCAGAACTGGTCGCTCTGCATCGCTTTGTCCAGCAGATTTCTTGCTAAGTCGGCATGTAATTTCTCAGGGTCTGTGGTAGCCACTTTCATTGCCTTGTAAGTCATGTCCATAGAAATCTTGAGATGCTGCCACTGCAATTGATGCAGCGCATTGCCCTTCCCATCCCATAAAGGATAAGGATCGCCATTTTTTATATCGTCCAGCGAAGTGCTCCATGACGATGCCCGCGGCTCGATGGATTGGCCCTGGGGGAATAACTCCATAAGCCTGCTGAGAGTTACTACCTCAATATCGGTCTTATCCTTTTTCCCGGCTGCCTGGAATATCTCCTTCTGAGTATTTACTATTCGCTGCAATTGCTTGCCGCTTCTGCCCTTGGGCTCCATCAGCTCCAACGCTTCATAAACCTCGCCCAAAAACAATTTCTCCCAGTTCTTAATATGGTGTCCGAAGGTCTCAGCGTCCATAGCTGTTATCACGTAGATATCACTATTGTCCCCCTGAAGCTGTCTCAACTGGTCAAGAAAACCATTAGCATCAAGATGGTGAAACGATATCTTATTGCTCAATATGTCATCACGAAAGAAAGTCACCAGCTTCTGCCTGCCTGCCGATACGCTGTGCACAACATTGGTTGGCCATGCCACAGGGCAGGCAACCCCGCTAAGGATAACCCATTTGTAACCTGCTTCAAGGACTGGCTTCACAATGTCGCGGCTATATGCCATCTCGGGCGGGAAAAAACCCCGCGGCGAATAGCAGTCGCCGAAGAATTGCCTGTTTGTCTGAGCATTGAGCACTATCTGCCTCAGCATCTCATCCTGTCCTATTAGAGGCAGAATGGCATGATACTTCGCCGAGCCGGTGAACTCGAGACATCCGTTCTCGCACAATTCACGCAAGCCCGTGATGACATCCGACATCCCATGATCATCCAGCAGCTCCGTGAGAGCGCCATTGATATTCACCGTGACCTTGGCATTCGGCAGCTCTTGGAACAGCTTCAATAGAGGTCTGTAGGATTCTTCGCATATCTTTCTCAACACCCAATGTGTCTGGTTAGTCGGTTGATAGAAATGCAGCAGAGGCGCCCAGTAAATCATGATGCCACCTTTCGTACTTACGTTTGTCTCCTTAGCTCAAGGCCACACTTAACGCTGTGGCTAACCTTACTACATCCCGGTTGGCCTGCCTTAACCGTTCGCTCAGTATCTGCGCCAGGTTACCCATTATCTTGAACCCTGTCTTCGTATCAGTTTCACACAGCTTCGCCAGGTCAGGCCCGTATACCTCCAACGCTAAACACTCCTCAGTAGCCGTTATCGTCGCCGACCTCTCCGCTTTCGTCAGCATCGCTACTTCCCCTACCACTATCGGCTCCACCGCTTCCATCTTCACCAGTGTCTTCTCGCTTCGCCCCCTCTCATCAGCTAGCTGCGGCAGCGTCAGCCTCTTACTTACTTTCACCGACCCAGCGTATATGATGTACATCGTCTCTCCCATCTCTCCCTCAGTTATCACTGTCTCCCCTGCTCTCCACTTCCTCTCCTCCGCCACGGACAGCACTTTCTCCATCTCTCCCTTCGTCAGCCCCTTGAACAACGGCGCCTTCACCAGTTTCTCTATCAACTCTGCCATCTCCCTCACCTGTTCCTTTATTCGCTCTATTTCCCTATCACTATCGCTACTTCGTTCTGCTTTATTATATAGTCCTCCCCAGGATTGAGATTCGCTTGCGGTATCTCTAGCTGCGCCCCTAGATATTCTTTCCCAGCCTCTTTGAATTTCCTCTCTATAAAGTCGTCTATCAGCGAATAGTCACCACTCAGCACGTCTTCCGCATGCAGTGCCTTCCCCCTCGAGAATAATCCCACCAGTATCGCATTCTGTTTCTCCCTGAAATAGGCCCCAAGCTCCCCAAATCTCTTCCCCATATACTCCGCAGGTATCGCTTTCTGCTGTAAACTGTTCTTCTCCTGGTGCGACAGCAGCTGCCGCGCCGCCAGCACTACCCCCTCGGCCATCGCCGCCGACGTTATCAGAAACGGGTCATATTCCCCGTGCACTATCACTTCGCTCGCACCAGCTCGCCTCACGTGCGGCGCAGCACGCGGCTCTGTCACCTCTACGCACACCCGCGCCCTCGGGTTCATCGTCTTCACCGCTAGCGTCCCCAGCACCGCCCTCTCATCTGCACTCGAAATGTCACCCTGCGCTATATCACTCAAGATTATTACTGTGGTTGCCTGTTTCACATTGGCAAGATTCATTGCCGACTCGCTGCTAAAATCACCATGCACAAATTTGAGATTGATAGACTTGTACCTCATCAGCAAATCATTCATTTTTTCAGAATCCAGTGAGTTCACCAGTACTATTTTGGGATGCTCCTGCCTGGCAATGATACCCTCCAGTATCATATCTATGTGTTCATTCCATCCGCAGATTACCGTGTGCTCTTTGTCTTTTATTTTCTCCAATCCTCTTTCCTCCCTCAAACGTCGTGTGACCAGATATGAAGCCGCCTGGGCAGCAACAAACGGAATAAGACTAACTCCAACCACAATCAGAACAGAAGCGATGACTCGCCCCCAGGTGGTTACCGGGATGAAATCTCCGTATCCGACAGTGGCTACGGTTACTATCAACCACCAGAAAGCCTCTCCCAGGGTCTTTATGGAACCACCGGAGCCGCGCTCGACGTAGTAAACGGCGACAGCCCCCCCGATGAACAGCACCAATAGGGCTATGGCCAGCTTGAGGATAAAGCTTCTTCTTATCTCCCAGAACATCTTTAGGATGGCAGATTTTAAGAAATTAAAACTATATTCAATTCTTCTGATAGCCTTATCCAGTGCTTCTCCTTAAATGATTGCGTTAAGTTTACCAGCGTTTCTGTTGGTTATTGATATAGAGGATGTCTGGAATCTTTATCAGCCTGCATGCATCTCTGGAAATTTTCTCAGCATATCCTACCCCGTCGCTAGTATAATAGTCAACCATCTTATCCTGGAGATTGTTTTTAAGCATTCTTCAAACCTCTTTGCCCCCCAGCCTGAACATCCAGGCGATACTACGAGTTCGTCTGCGGCGAACGAGGCAATCTCACCGAATCTCTTCGTATCAACGAGTGCGAGGATACTGGTTGTGTACCTTTGTCCTATGTCATTGCGAGCGTAGGAAGCAATCTCTCCGTACCCCACTAAATTCTTGGGGTAGCGGCTGGCTCTAGGTATGCCGTCGCGGTATAAATGGATTATCACTACTAGGTGGCCGCGAGATAGTCAGATAAGGCTTAATGATTAATACCATTGATTGCCGTAATGAATGAAAGCATATTAGAGGTTGCGCAGAAGTCAAATGGATTGCTCAGTAAACCAACACTTCAGAGTTCATACCTTAGCTTCTGGAGCCGAAGCTTTTCGTACGCACCGGTTTCCTCTTCCAGCCCAGGGCTTTTAAAAAATCACCAATGGCAGTATCCTCATACGTCTCATGACGCATGGGTAGATCGGGATTGATACGGTACCTTATTCCCCTTCCTTCCCTCTTTTTGGTAATATAACCATCAGCTTCGAGGTCAGCGATTATCTTGCGAGTTGCCCTCTCTGTAATACCTACTGCATCAGAAATCTCTCGCCCGGTTATCTTGGGGTATTTGGCAAGAACGCTCAAAACCAGGCCATGATTGGTAAGAAACGTCCAGTCATGCATAGTACCATGCCCCCTTCAACAATTATCTCCAAATCGCGTAAAGTATAAAAACATGATGAATAAATCGTGATATTTACATCATGTCGATAAATTCATGCTTGACCCATACCTTTATAACACAGGCAGAGGAGAGATTGCAACCCTTCTTACAGAGGCTAACCGATGATGTAGAAGACACACGAATATAAAGTGAATGCAGCGAAAAAAGGCCCTGGAAATGAGTGCGTGTGAGAAATGCCCTGCTTTTAGCGGGCGTATCTGCCCTGCGTCAAGGCCCAGTGAGTTTCCACCCTGAGGTTCGATTTTAGCCCTCTGACATCCGTCGCATTTCGAGCTATTTCGTCGATCCTGTTCAACTCCTCCTGGAAACCCACTGTACCCGATATCGTAACGATGCCGTTATCAGCTGCTACCTCTATTTCGGCAGTCTTAATGTCAGGATCAGAAATGATTCTGGCCTTGACATCGGTGCTCAGCGCCAGGTCGTCCATTATCTTCTGAGATTCGGGTGTAGTCTGGAATACCTCCATCTTAGTAGCAGCACATACGACTTCGCAGGCCACGGAAAGGCTGAAGTTGTCCAGATTTATGACAAGGTCGTACAGCAAGGGGTCCTGCCAGTCTACATGATAAAGGAACCTGGTCCACTTTGCCCGGGCATCATCCATTTTGCGAATATACTCGATGGCCTGCTGCCTGCTTAACTTTTGACGATGCATAGCGGAAGCTATGCGCAGATCCATGTTGGCGATGACTCTGACCCTGATTAAGTGAGGGACGCCTACAAGCAGCAAATGTCCCGCGTGTCCGTGATAGACTACCTTATCATCCTTCACCGCCTTACAGAGGGCTGCCTGGATAAGAGCAAGATAACGGGTCCTTTCAGATGACAGACGCTCGATGAAGCCGGGTTTCTCCATAAGTGCTTTACGTAACCCTTCCTCGTCTGCACCATACTGTTTCGCTGCCTCGGTAAGGACTTCCCTTGCTATGCAGCGGTAGCCGAGCTTTTCAGCAACCCACTTTGCTAAATCTGCGCCCCCGCTAAATGTGCCTCTCGATATTGTGATGATAGCCATACTCTACCCCTATCCGAAAAGTTACGGAGTTTATACACTACCTACCAGCCAAACAGGCAGGCGCACCCGCAGCTTGGAGTTAATCTCCTCGACCTCCGGCGTCATCCGCACGATAGTCCTGATCCTGTCCGCCTCCGCTATCGATTCCACCGTTCCACTAATTGTAACAACCCCTCCATCAGACACAACTTCCACCCCTCTATCCGAGATGGCTTTATCTGAGGCAATCAACGCTCTCAAATGAGATGCTAATACCATATCATTTATAATCTTCTTTGACAATTCACTTTTACGGTAACCTTCCATATTCGACAAATGACAGACAACGTCACAGGCGCTCTCGATTGTTATCTGGTCGAGATTGACAACTAAATCGTACAAGTTGGGGTCATTCCAGTCCACATCATAGATAAATCTTGTCCATCGCGCCCTGCCCTCATCAACCTCCTGGATATAGCGCAATGCCTCCTCCCTGCTTAAATTATTGCGCTCCATCGCATTTTTCACACGGAATTCCATGTTTGCAATCACCTTTATCCTGAAAACATGCGGAACATCTTTAAGCAGCAAATGGCCTGCGAGCCCGTGATACACCACATTCTCATCCTTGACCTCTTTAAGCAGGGT
>DAOUMT010000088.1:0-13120 GCA_034409195.1 Dehalococcoidia bacterium | reverse complement strand
CGGTGACTTTGATATATTTACTATAGCGTTTCTCTGGAAAGTGAAGATATGAGCCGTGAAGCCCTGTCCCCATACGGTGTATTGGCTCGCCGCAGAAACCTCCATATCCCGCGAAATAACCGATGCGAGGGTCACCGCCGGTGAAAGCAGATGTGAAGAGTGCTTGTAGGCCGCACACATGGACGTCCATGCTGCCGGCATATAGTTGCAGCGGATTTTTCTCTCTTATCTTCTTTAATTTCTGTACAAAAATATCGAAGGCTTCCTCCCAAGTTATCTCTACCCATCCGGGGTCCACCCCGACACCTTTTTTAGGATTTGTTCTTTTCATTGGTGCCTTGAGCCGATAAGGGTCGTAAAGGCGCATCATGGCTGAATTAGCCTTGGCACAGACTCTACCTCCGAATAAGGGCAAATCAGGGTCCCCTTCTATCCTCACTACCACCCCGTCAACTACATGGACTTTGAGCGGGTCGTGTCCTGCATAGCACTCGCTGCAGCAGGTGCGTACCCAGCGGTCCTCATGTTTGGTTTTCGTATCGCCCATCGTGACCTCCCTTTGTGCATCCTATTGTCAGGAGCGTGTCTTTCGCATAAATCTCTTTTATGATACCAGGAATCCTCCGTCCACCACTATCAGGCTGCCCGTCATGTAATCTGCTGCTCGGCTGGCCACGAAAAGCACCACTTTCGCGATATCATCAGGTTCGCCTATGCGGCGCAATGGCAGGCGCTCCAAGACTCTTTTCGCCTGTTCGTCAACCAATTCCCCACGAGCTTCGAGGTCAGCCGCATAGTTGGCCAGTCCACCAGCTGTCATCACCGCGCCGGGAGCTATTGCGTTCACAAGGATGTCATGAGGGGCAAGCTCCCGGGCCAGAGATATGGTCAGCGATAATATTCCGCCTTTTGAAGCATTGTAATGCACCTGATCAAGCACCATAGGATGATTAGCGCCTGTAGAGGTTATGTTTATAATCTTGCCGCCGTTCTTGGTTTTGATCATTTCTTTGGCGGCCGCTTGAGAACAGAAAAACACTCCCTTGAGGTTCGTATCAATTACCTTGTCCCAGACCTCTTCTTTCGTCTCCACCACTGCTGATGATGGATAGATTCCTGCGTTGTTGACGATGATATCGACATGGCCGAAAGCTTCAACTGTCATTTGAACAATCCCCGCGGCGTCGGCAGGATTAGCGACGTTGGCATGAACAGCCTTTACTTTGCTGCCTCCTGCGTCAATTTTTGCCGCGGTCTGGCGCGCGGCCTCAAGGTTGATATCGGCAATCATCACATTGGCACCCGCTTCGGCGAGGCGTGAAGCAATAGCTTCTCCGATACCCATGGCACCGCCGGTAACGATTGCCACCTTGCCCGTAAGGTCGAAAAGCTGCGCAATACTCTGGGTTGACATTTTGCTCTGTCTGATGCCTCACAAGGTACCTTCTTGTCCCGAGGACGCCGGCGTTTCCAGCATATACATCATTTCATCAGGGACAGGGAAAGTCGGATTGCGAAGCTCACGTATATCATCGAGTCGATTGTTAATCATTTTCATCATGCTCTTCATGTCGTCCCCGCCAGCCAGGATGTAAAAGCGTTCCTCTCTAATTGCTCGCATCACCATGTCGGCCACCGTTGCTGGCGCAATACCTTTATTGATAGACTCGGTTGCAGCTGCTGCAATGATATCGGCCATATCAGAACTTCCTGAATGAGCAGGCTTAAAGCGATCCTGACGATTGCGTTCGGCATTGCTGATATTGGTGGCTACTGCCGTCGGCAAGAGGACCGATACTTTGATCTTAAAACCGCTCAAGGCAAGTTCATGATATAAGCACTCGCTAAGCACTAAGATAGCATGTTTGCTTAAGCAGTACGCTGCTGTATAGGGCGTGCTAAAGAGACCCGTTGATGAAGACGTATTTACTATATGGGCTTCAACACCTTGATTGATTAGAATCGGCATAAAGCTTCGAATTCCATGTAGCACTCCAAAAAGATTCACGCCCAACATCCACGCGTAGTCCTCGCGCGGCATTTCCCAAGAAGTCCCTCCTCCGAAAACGCCCGCGTTGTTGCAGAGTATGTGAACACCCCCGAAGGTGTCGATCGTCTTCCTGGCTAGTTCATTGACATCTTCAGGCTTGGAGACATCCGTTACAACCTGTAGAGTTGCTGCTCCTGTCGCCTTTATTTTTTTACCAGCCTTAACAAGAGCCTTTTCCTCGATATCTGCCATTACTACTTTCATACCCTCGGCAGCAAATCTCTCCGAAAGAGCGAGCCCTATACCGCTTGCAGCACCGGTTACCACCGCTACTTTCCCTTTAAATTCTTTCATACTGCAAGCCTCCGATATTGTCTATCTAATAATCCCATTGATGGCTTTCTTTTGGTGCAGAAATAATGCTATCAGGCTATGCTTTGTATCGAAAAGACCTGAGTCTAATACTGCCCCTTGATTCTCAGTCAGCGCTGTGAATAGGAAGATAACGGTTAAACCAGTCCAGCGATAGAGTGGTCACCTGACCAAAGGCTTCGCCCAGATAAAAATCAACATGGGTCACCCCGGGTACGATGACTAGCTTTTTAGGCTCACCTGCTCGCTTATAGAGGCTCTGTGCCTCTTCCGAGGAAACAAGGTTATCGCTGCCAGCGTGAATGAAAAGGATTGGTCGAGGAGAGATTTGTGCCACCATGTCTTCCGGAGAATAGGCTATGATCGCTTCTGCTGATTCGAGAGTGATATCATCTTCTTGGAGAAGGCCTTCCTTCACTGCGTCGGCCATTGCTGCCTGTATAGAAGGGTCAAGAGGAACTACATCAAAAGCCTTCATCTTGCGAGATTTCCCGCTCAAGACGCGGTTTTGTCTATCTTCAGCGATAAGCTGAAGTAGTTCTCTCCACTCCCACAGGCGTCGCAGTGAGCGCAGCCAACGCTTACCGTTCCCGATGGGGAGGTTTGCTACGATACATTTAACTCTTTGGTCTATAGCTGCAACGGCAATAACATTGGCCCCGCCGAAGGAAGTACCGTAAAGCCCCAGTCTCTCCGGGTCAACCGCCTCCTGCGTACCCAGGAAAGTCATCGCATTTCTGATGTCTTCTACCTGCTCCCAGGGGAAGAGGAGCCCTTTATC
Organism: Dehalococcoidia bacterium; assembly: GCA_034409195.1. Classification (GTDB taxonomy): domain Bacteria; phylum Chloroflexota; class Dehalococcoidia; order SZUA-161; family SZUA-161; genus JACWAE01. Next base: position 9,977 of record DAOUMT010000088.1, on the reverse strand, counting down.
GCCCTCACTTTCACCCCATCCTCTATAGTCGAATACCAAGGAGGGATATCCTGCCTCGCAGAACGCTTTGGCAAGTAGAGGTAGAAACAACTCCTTTGTTCCTGTATATCCCTGACACAGAACGATACCGGCGGCGCGTTCCTTCACATTATCAGGTGAAAAAAGGATGGCAGCTAATTTTTGCCCTCTACTGAAAAATTGTACCTTTTTTTCTTCCATTTTTCTTACAAAAGAAGATTTATAATAGACCAGTAGAGCCGTCGATTGAGGAGCAACTTTAAAGGTAACCGATGGCTTCGGTTTAATGAAGGGAATGCCCGCTCATGCTAGCAAGGATATTAGAAAGATTATTTTTTGTCAACTATTGGCCGCAAGAGGACCTATACTCAGAGCCCATTACAAAATTGTAATGCCTTTGATTTCTGCTTTAACTAGGGAGTATTGAGGCCTGTAAGTACCATGCTGACATCCCAGAGACGTCTCGCTGTGTCAATATCGTAAGATGCCGGAGATGATTTGGTTATTTTCTTATTAGCAAAATATTGTCCGGTGATGCCTTCCACTTCAGGAGATGACGCCAGGTAGATTGAGGTCTCAGCCCCTTTTGCAGGGGATTTCATAAAGGGCTTGACCAATTTAAACATATACTTGAAAAATTTAGGGAAATCTTCATCTTTATCCGTGAGGTTTGTCGCCACCATCCCAGGGTCCGAACAGTTCGCTGTAACCCCAGTCCCTTCCAGTCTCCTGGCAAGTTCATACGTATAGAGAACGAGAGCCAGCTTCGATTGGGCGATTGCTCGAGAACCATTAAAATCTTGCGCTCCCTGAAGATCATCAAAGTTTATTTTACCTTTACTGTGATGCGCTCCAGCAACATTGATAATTCTGGAGGGTGTGCTTCTCTTCAGTGTATCAAGCAACAAATTGGTCAGCAGAAATGGGGCAAGATAATTTACCGAAAACACCGTTTCGGTTCCATCAACTGTGATGTGGCGCTTAGTGAAATACACTCCTGCATTGTTAACCAGCACATGCAATTGTTTGTATTTTTCGACATATTGCCTTACTAATGCACGTATGGATTCCTGCGAAGAAAGATCGGCTAAAAATAAATCTACAGAACTGTTCTGATACTTTTGCTTTATCTCATTGAGGACAGATTCGCCCCTGTTTTTATCACGGCAAACCAAAATGACAGTTACCCCTATCTGGGCTAATCCTAGAGCGATGGCCTTGCCAATGCCTGAACTAGCGCCGGTAACGATGCAGACTCTTTTATTCATGGACTAGGACCTTTTAGCTATGTTAGCTATGCTTATTTCTATCAGCCACCCAGTGCCTTTATGGCCAATATAGCCGTTGTGCCCCTTTCTTGAGTTCCGCTCGAAAATCGGGGTGGGCCACGGCGATTAACTCTTCAGCCCGCTGCCTTATTGTCTTCCCCATAAGGTTGGCTATGCCGTATTCGGTGACAATATACTGGGCTGCCTGGCGGTGTTGAGTGACCCATGTTCCGAGGGGCAGATCAACTGCAATTCGAGAGATAACGCCGTCTTTTGTCTTCGCTGTAGATGGCATGACATGAATGATACGGCCCCCTTTAGATAGCCAGGCACCGATTACAAATGGCAGTTGACCTCCAGCACCACCCAGTATGTGGTACCCTGCCCTTTCCGCTGTTATCTGTCCGGTGAGATCAACCATAGCAGCCGAGTTTATAGCTACAAAGTTGTCATGGGCCGCAATGACTCTAACATCCCAGACGTAACCGGAGTCCACCAGATAGAATAGCGGGTTCTCATTTACCCATTCCATTTCCTCACGTGTATCTCCGCCCACAGCGGTGGTTACACAAAGGCCGGTGTTGATAGTCTTCCGTTTCCCATTCATTGCTCCTTCTCGCACTAAGCGGATGACGCCCCGGATGGTAGCCTCTGAGTGCCAGCCCAGGTCGTTCTTGCCGTCGAGCATGCCCATCATTATCAGCGGCTCGATGGTACGGCTTACTCCCATCTGAAGTGTGTCGCCATCTCTGATCAGCTCTCTGACATAGGCGGCGATCGTTGGGAGATATGGCTCGGGTTGCTTTATCGCTCTCCCGGCCAAGCTGCCCCTCGTCCCGGGCGCTCCCTCCTGCCCAGGTCTTGTGTGCTCCACAAGATAATCGAACTCAGAGAAGTGAATAAAATTATCGCCAAAAGTTCGAATCAATCGGGTATTGACTTCTCCGATTTTCAGCTTAGCTTTGCGTAAGACCTTCTTCTTATTCCACAGCGAGGCGCCAAAGCTGCAGAAGCCGTGTCTGTCCGGTGGGGAAATCTCAACAAATACCACGTCCGGTGACTGAGCTTCCGGTGGTAGCATATCGATTTCCTGCCAGATATTCAGGCCGGGCACTGGGATTTCACATCGTTTATCCTCAAACATTTGCTCAGTAAGAGGCATAGGCTGGCCAGCATAAATAATAAAGGAATCCTCCCAGCCGCGATCATACCAGCCAAAGTCATAGCTGGGGGTAGGGTCGAAGACATGCACGTTCTTCAGTTCCTCTTTCCTTACAGCAAGGGCTGAACTAAGGGCATACGGTGCCCTGCCCATGGGTAGGACAACCCAGTCGCCCGATTTGACCATGCTCGCCACTTTCTCCGCCGAGATGAATTTGTTTTTATATTCATCTTCCCATGCCATGATTTGAATATTCCTCCTTCTTTTCTTCCACGATTCTGAAAATCCGGTATGGAGATGAGGAGATATTAAAGAAGCATTATGACTTTGAGTAGATTAGAACGCAAGTTTATAGCCTGCAGGTTATTCCATACTCATAAGCCATCAGTTGCCCGTATCTTAATCTGGTTGTAATGCCCTGTCAACCAGCGCACTCAGTTCGTAAAAAGGTTCAAGAAAAAAGGGGTTCTCCTCGGTTGGGGTTGGCAGCATTTTTAGAAGCAGAACTTGGGCGAACAAATGAAAACCAAAGAAATTGCAACAACTGTAAAAGGTTATGAATCTGGGGGAGGAAGCAATTTTGCCAGTCACATTGGCAAAGCGAACTAAAGTCTAGGCAACCCACGACCATCCAACTATTGCAAAGTGGGTGGAAACTGGTAGACTTATACTTGACAGGCAGAACAAGCTTATTGTATTATGTAACCCTCGCTGGCGCATATCCCAAGAACAAGATTTGGAGGCTAACCGTGGCGAAAAAAATATCACGAATACCTAATCCTGATGGTCACGGAGAAACATTAGCTGAGGATTTGGAGTATGAAACAATAAAAGAGGATTGGAATATATATAAAATAGAAGATGGTACTACCATTAAGATAAAAATGGTAGTGAACAAAATCTATCGTGGGCTTATGGACGATGAGAAGACGATTCGCTACGCTCCTGATGGCATACCTTTGTATACTGCTCGCTGGAGCGTAGTTATGGCTCCAGATGCACCCGAGAAATTATTAAAGAGAAAGTAGAAAGAAAGACTAATGAACAGAGCAGGTGCATACATGTTAGCGGATTGGCCAGGGGCAGTGGAAGGAGAGGCGACCACAGACAATAATTATCCTGTCGCGGGGTCGGGCATAACTCATTGCGCATACCTTGGCAATTTCAGTGGTACAGCAATTTATAGCGGGGTTGCAGGTGTCGGAATTTCATTGCAGGAAACAGTAGAACTGGGCACTAGCGTCTGGGTTTCGGGCAATTTCACAAATGTTGGTACTTTTTATGGCTTCAATACAGCTACCTCAGTACATATTGATGTGCGGCCCTATCCTATTTCTGTTTATGATGTTCTGCAAAGGTTCGGCAAATATGCAAGTGCCCTAATTCACAAAGAAGGTATCAAGTTGGTTTCCACACACACTAGGGAATGGGCTTCGGTAGAAGAACCAGAATGGAAACAACTCATTATGGATTTTGAAGTCGAAGCTCCGTCTGATGCTGCGCTCGCGCTGTGGGATGACCTGAGTGATGAACTTGGAGGTTTTCTGACGGCGATGATAGATACCTCTGCACCTAATTTGCGTGACTTAATCTCTATAACTGTGCAGTGGAAATAATGACATATTTCAACCCAAAAGAGTTCTTTCGTATTGGTATAGACATCGCCAATAAATACGGCAACGACTGCGGATATAGAACAGCAATTGGCAGAGTCTATTATGCTTGCCATCTGATAGGGAGCGATGCTGCCGAAAAGAAAGGTTGGTTTCATCCCAAACATGGCGCTGGAGACCACTCGCGCCTTTGGAGAGAACTCAGAGACCAGAATAAGGAATCAATAGCGCGAAAGCTTCAGGACTTATATGCAATGCGAGAACATGCTGATTATCATATCGAGAAATCTTCACATAGTGGCTGCATATATTGTAATAGCGGAATAGAGAAGCAGACATGGGAAAGAGCAAGTGCCATTGCCAACAACATACTGCCAAAACTCGAAGCCATTTACACAACACAACAAAAATAGGGACTTCGCGCCGCACTTTGGAAATACAATAAATAAATTAAAACTAAGTGGAATTAACCGTTAGGCTTTCCCCAACGTGCCCTAGCTGCTTTTCTAGCCGACTCTTTGCGTTGTTCGGGTGTTAGTAGCTATCCGCCATCATAAGTCCCTCTAAAATGTTACCAACCACAACCGAGCAGTGCCAAAAAAGGAAGGATATTGCTTGGGTTTGCAAACAGTGTTACAATCCTGCTACTATTAAGATATCGGTTGCGCAGCGAAAGTGAGCTGCGCCGCCTTGCTTCCTTGACGAGTGCCCGAGTTTGGCTCTCTTTTACTCAATAATAATTCTACCTAAAGCTATTTGTCAGGTAATCGAATATAAGGCAAAATATCCTCATTACTTGGAAGAGGAGGCGAAGATGGCTCAACCGAAGCCAGTATATGAACGGCCTGAAGATATGCCCGTGGATTCCCCCGGTAGAAGATTTGCTGAAGTTGTAGTAGGCGAGAGACTGGGACCCGTGGAATACAGAATCAAACCATCTACACATCAGAAACACTGCGATCTGTTGAGTATTCATCTTCCCTGGTTTGAAATATTCTGGAATCTATTCCCCTGGGAGATGGACTGCGGGGCCCGGGTAGTCTCCAGATATCGAGGCCGTCAAAACCAGGATCTCGAGGGTTTCCATGAATACGAATTTTTCAAGCCAGCTAAGGTGGGGCAGCCAGTGTTCGGAGAGGTAGTCACCGTAGACAAATATGAGAAACGAGGCAGGTACTGCGTAGTCGGGGCTGCCGAACTGAAAGATGAAAAAGGTGTTTTGCTTTGCCGGTCTACTCACGAGGGAATAACTCTGGCGGAACATGAAGGTGAGCTAGAGCGAGGACTGGGAGAGAAGGATGAAGAGACGTGGCAAGATTTAGGTGATTTGGTAAAAGCATCCCCAGACCTGCCCGTGGGCTTCGTTTTGCTGACCATAACCAAAGGGCCATGTCCCATGAGAGTTAGCGGCTTTGCTAAGGGGGGATGGTCCAGAGAAAAATGGAAGGACAATATTCATGAAGATGACTATGCCAAGGGTCTCGGCTACCGTGGCGGACTAGTCGAAGGGCCTATCGCCTGGGAATTTGCCTTGCTGGAGAGCCTGGTCAACTTCTTCGGGCCGGAGAGCTTTTTTACTACCGGCAAAGCCCGCAACAAGACCTGCGGCCCGGTATATGTCGGCGATGTCCTGGTGGGCAAGGCCAGAATCAAGGAAAAGCTGCCTGAGGATGCCGGAGTTCGTATAGTGCTGGATACCAGGGTGGAGAAGCTAGACGGAAGCCTAGTCAGAATAGGCACAGCCAGCGCTTTAGTTAAGTAGAGCTGTATTGCCTCATGCCCGCCTAGACTTCAAAGGGCAGTGAAATAGCACTCAAGCCATAGTGGAGGAGAAATATAGCTAAGACAGCTTTAGGTGGCGTCAAGGTTGTAGAGCTATGCGATATGGTCGCTGGGCCCTATTGTACCAAGCTTCTCGCTGACCTGGGCGCCGAGGTTATCAAAGTTGAGCAGCCCGGCGTCGGCGACGAGGCAAGGGGGCGGGGCCCTTTCCTCAATGATGTACCACATAGCGAGCGGAGCGGCCTCTTCTTTTATCTAAACACCAATAAACTGGGCATTACCCTGAATCTGGGGTCTGCTAAGGGCGCAGACATTTTCAAGGAGATTATAAAAGAGACCGACATTTTAGTGGAAGATAGAGGGCCTGGAGCACTCGACAGCACAGGCTTGGGCTATAGGGTTCTGTGTGAGCTCAACCCGAAGTTAGTCATGACATCGATAACCCCGTTCGGGCAGAGCGGTCCATACATGAATTACAAAGCCTACCCATTGAATTCTTTTCATAGCTGCGGGGAGGGTTTCGTAACACCGGCACAGAATCCATTCCCGGAACGTCCGCCCCTGAAGCAGGGCAAGTATCTGGGAGAATATGAGGTCGGAATTCATGCCGCCTTGGCTACACTGGGGGCTCTGTTTTATCAAAGGGCAACCGGCGTAGGCCAAAATGTAGACATCTCCAAACAGGAAGCTCTGATAGCTATGAGCTCTGCAGAGCTGTCTTTCTATCCAAACCTGGGGGTGGTGCCCACAAGAGGAACCAGGGGCTATACGGTCGGCGGCATCATGCCTTGCAAGGATGGTTTTGTTGAAATCTGCCTATACTCAGAGCAAGACTGGGAGGGCTTGGTAAAGCTGATGGGTGGGCCTGAATGGGCAAGGGAAGAAGAGTATAAGGATACTTCTTCGCGGGCGGAACATAGTTCTGAAGTACAACAGTTATTAACAGACTGGCTGATGCAACATACCATGGAGGAGATATACCAGCAGGGACAAAAATTGCGGGTGCCCATCGGTGCCTATTATACGCCGAAGGACCTGCTCGATTCGGCGCATTTGAAATCCAGGAACTTTTTCGCTGACCTTAAACATAGCGAGCTGGGCAGGATAACCTGCCCCACTGCTCCGTACAAATTCTCAAAGACGCCATGGCGTAAAGAGCGGGGTGCGCCGTTACTCGGCGAACATAATGAGACAATCTATCATACACGCTTGGGTTATTCCAAAGAGGACTTAGCTACGATGAGAGGGCTAGGTATTATCTAGGGAAGGTTAAACTATATGCATGCACTATCCGGTGTGAATGTCCTTGAGTTTGGGGGAATGTTGGCTGGCGCAATCACTACCAAACACCTGGCGCTCATGGGAGCACGCGTCATTAAAGTGGAGAGCTCTAAGAGGATGGACATTACCAGAGTGCAGCACCCTGGAGCTCACTCAGCCCTAATAGAAGCAGCACCGACAGATACGTTCATGACTAATGAAACGAACCTAAATAAACTGGATGTAACACTTAATCTAAGGGATCCAAAGGGAATCGGGCTCGCGAAGAGGCTGGTCGAAATAAGCGATGTGCTCGTAGAAAATTTCAGGCCAGGGGTAATGGACAAGATAGGATTGGGTTACTCAACCTTGAAGAAAATCAAGCCCGATCTCATTATGCTCTCCATTTCGATGGCGGGAGGTACCGGACCTGAGGCACACTATACCGGCTATGCACCGATATTTTCGGCACTGGGAGGGGTTGGTCACCTCACAGGTTATCCCGATGGACCGGCGACGGAGATAAGGTTCCCGGTAGATGTGATGGTGGGAACGACAGCCGCATTCGCTATACTCGCCGCCCTTCTACATCGAAATCAGAGTGGAGAAGGACAATATATAGACTTGTCAGCTCGGGAGGCTGCAAGCTGTCTAATTGGTGAGTCCATTATGGACTATACAGTGAATGGGCGCAGCCAATCCCGTGATGCTAATCGCGACGAGGTTATGGCGCCCCACAATTGCTATCCGTGCAAGGGAGAAGACAAGTGGATTTCCATTGCTGTCAAGACTGAGGAGGAGTGGGCGCGTCTGTGTCAAGCTATGGGCAATCCCTCCTGGGCTAGTGAAGAACGTTTCGCGGATTCTTTCAACAGGTTAAAAAACAGGGAGATACTGGATAATTTTATATCTGAGTGGACAGCGCAATACACACACTATGACATTATGCACCTGCTGCAAAAAGCCGGTGTGGCAGCGGTTCCTTCATTTAATGCGGAGGAGTTGTGCAGCGATCCACACCTTAATCAAAGAGGACTCCTTGTTGTGGTTGACCACCTGGCGCTGGGAGCACAAACAGTATTCAGCCCGCCTGCCAAATTTTCTCTAACGCCAGCTGAGATTTCAACTCCAGGACCAACGCTGGGCCAGCATAATCGATACGTCTTCGGAGAGTTGCTAAATCTCCGTCCTGAAGAAATAACCAGTCTAATAGAGTCTGAGGTCATCTGCTGAGCGGCATTTACCTTGGAGTCATACCTAATACAAAAACCGGAAATATAATAAATATACTAACATTCTTAATAAAAGCGTATATTAGGAGGTTCGGATGAGTGGAGGATACATAGGCAAACTGCTACGGGCCGATTTGACGACGGGGACAGTTACCACAGAATACCTGCCCCCGGAAAATATCCTGCGACAGTACATCGGCGGAGTGGGTCTGGCTGCTAAAATTCTATACGATGAAGTGCCGTTAGGCACGAAGCCGCTTGATCCTGCTAATAGACTGATCTTCCTCAGCGGGCCGCTGGGTGGGACACCTGCTCCGACTTCAAACGATTGCGCTGTCTGCTGTCTCAGCCATGAAACAGGCTATACCATGGGCGTAGCCCATTTCCACGGATTCTTTGGCTCCACATTGAAATTCGCCGGTTTCGACGGCGTTATCATTCAGGGCGCAGCCTCGAATCCAGTATATCTTTGGATCCAGGATGGTAAGGCTGAGATTAGAGATGCGTCGGGACTATGGGGCAAGGATACTCATGAGACACTTGGAATGATTCGAGAAGAGGTAGGCCAGCCTGAAGCGGCAGTGGCTTGTATCGGCCCGGCAGGCGAAGCCCTGATGAATGGTGCGTCAATTTGCACTGACTACCATCACATGGCAGCCAAGGGAGGGGCCGGGGCTGTGATGGGTTCCAAGAAATTGAAGGCTGTGGCGGCGTGGGGCACCGGTGGAGTAAGTGTGGCTGATCCGGATAAGTTCATCGAAATCATGCTGGAGTGGCGGCGCAAGATGTTCACGGGAGATACCAATGCTCAAATGCTGCTCAACGGCGGCATCGCCACCAGAGGCTATGAGACGATGGGAAACACCTCCATTACGTCGTTCAAAAATCTGCTGGACCCGGATGGCGGCACTGCCATGGCCTATGCCATTTCGGAGTTCAACAAGAAATGTGTGCTGCGGCCGCAGGGTTCGTTCAGTTGTCCTGTCGCCTGCGCCTATCGGCTGGAGATTGCTGAGGGACCGCACAAAGGATTTGTAGCTACACCTGGGGGAGGTGGAGAGAGCATAGAGGGCTCTGCCCTTGTTATGGGGATTACTGACCCCGGCACTTGTTACTACCTCACCGAGCAGTTTGACCGTATGGGCTGGGATTCAGCCACACCGGGGCTGGCAATATCGCTGCTTTTTGAATTGTATGAACGTGGACTTATTTCCCAGAAAGATACCGATGGTTTGGAACTCAAATGGGGTAACGCAGAAGTGATACCTATACTCGTTGAGAAAATGCTTAAGCGTGAAGGGATCGGCAAGGTATTGGCCGAAGGGCCCAAGGCTACAGCAGAGCACTTTGGCGGGGAGGCGTTAAAGGCCGCAGTTCATATTAAAGGCTCGGGCCCTAATATTCACGATTGGAGGCCGATTTTCGAAACCCTGTTCTCCTATATGGTCTCTCCCGCCGGGCCCTGCCACCAGGGTATTGGCACTTATGACCCCGATCTGGGCCCGGAATATTCCTTCCCCCAACTGGGCCCGATGTTTACGCCGGAGGGCAGAGCGCTGGGAACACGGGTCCGAATGATCAAGAAATTGCACGATGACAGCCTAGGGGGGTGCTGGTTCTCTACCATGGGCGTGGACGGAAT
>DAOUMT010000087.1:0-5805 GCA_034409195.1 Dehalococcoidia bacterium | reverse complement strand
CCCGAAGCTTGAAATTGCCTTATCGCTAGGGGCCCTGTGCCATCCTGGGCAAAGACCGTGTCAACGGGAGCTATCACGATATCGCCAGCGCGTGCATCGATACCAGACTTTTCGCTAAGTATCTTTTCTGCCAGCGTTTTTCCCATATTGCTAAGCCTTCACCGATCAAAAACTAGAGTAGGGGCGTTCAATTGAACGCCCCTACAGTTTACATGCATCTGTGTTTCCAGGCAACCTCACTATTTGGTGGCGATTATCGCCAGCACCTCGCCTTTCTTCACTGCCGCACCTGCGGCGAAGTTGATGGCTTTAATGGTTCCGGCAGAGGGCGTGGGGATGGCGTTCTCCATCTTCATCGCCTCCAGCATGACCACGATGTCCCCTGCCTTGACTTTATCCCCTACTTTTACCATATAGCGGATCACCGTACCCGGCATAGGGACAGGCAGTGTGACGTCGCCCTCGGCGACGGCGGTTGCGACTGGCGCTGCCTCTTTCTTTACTTCTGGTTTCGGCAGTTCAACAGGCCTGGCTGCCGGTTGAGCAACCTGCGCGGGGGCTGCCGTAGCAGGGGGTCGGGCAACAACCGGCCCCGATATAATTGCCCCGCCGGTCGGCTCCACCTCTACTTTGTAGTATTCGTCCTCGACAAAAACGTTGAAGGTCCTTATACCCGGGCCTTTGGCTGGTACTTCTTTCTTGGGCGCTTCCACTTTTTCTGCAAGCTTTCCCACCAGTGCTTTGGCGATAAGCTCATCCTCTTTCTTAACATCCTCTAGAGTCTTGGGCTTCATGGATGCCGGCACCGGATCCAGCCCGTACTTTATACGCAGGTATTTCATACCGGTCTGAGGATAAAGCGCATAAATCAGCACGTCGCCGATATCCTTGGCGATGTCTTTAGTATCCTGCCTGGCTTTTTCCAGTTCCGGCTTCAAGAGGTCGGCAGCGCGACCTGTATATGGCGTTTCGCCTCTCTCGTACCCCTTAAGCACTACCTTCTGCACCTCGGGGTCTATGGGCGCCGGCGGTTTGCCGTACATGCCGTATACGTAATCTTTAACCTGTCCTGAGATCATCTTGTATCTGCCAAAGAGGACGTTCTGTACAGCTTGAATCCCCACAATCTGACTTGTAGGAGTTACCAGAGGAGGGTAGCCCAGCTCTTTACGAACGCGCGGCAGCTCCGCCTGGACCTCATGTAGCCTATTTAGAGCGTCCGCTTCCCTTAATTGGGACACCAGATTAGTCGTCATGCCGCCGGGAATCTGGTGCATCAAGACGCCAGTATCGATGATGGACATCTTGCTGGTGTCCAGGAAGCTGCGATACTTGGGACCTATGGTCTCGAAGTAATCGTCCAGCTTGAGGAGCTTCCCCAGGTCAAGACCGCTGTCTCTCGGTGTACCCTGCAGGGCTGCGACGATAGGCTCGATGGCTGGCTGGGAAGAACGCAGGGCGAAGGGCGCCAAACATGTATCTATAATATCAACTCCAGCTTCGATGGCTTTAAGGCAGGTCATGGAAGCCATTCCGCTGGTGTAGTGAGTATGCAGTTCAACCGGAATTTTGAGAGCTGCTTTGAGAGCAGTGACCAGGTCGTAAGCGTCGTATGGTGAGAGCAATCCTGCCATGTCTTTAATGCAGAGGCTGTCCGCGCCCATGTCCTGGAAAGTGACTGCCTTTTTCACCCAATAGTCCAGGTTGAAGACAGGGCCGCCGATCTTGTTTTCGGTTAAGGAGAAGCTGAGGCAGGCCTGGATATGCTTCCCTGCTTTCTTTATTGCAGCGAACGAAGCCTGAACGTTGCGCTCATCGTTTAAAGCGTCGAAAACACGGAAAATGTCTATGCCGACCTCTGCAGTGTGTTTTACAAACGCATCGACCACGTCGTCGGCGTAGTTCCGGTATCCTACCAGGTTCTGTCCCCTGAGCAGCATCTGCAGCGGCGTATTGGGCATCAATTTCTTGAGGATACGTACCCTCTCCCAGGGGTCTTCGTTTAAAAACCGTGTGCAAACATCGAATGTAGCACCACCCCAGACCTCCATGGCGTAGAAGCCGACCTTTTCCATATCAGCGGCGATGGCTTTCATATCCTCGATGCGCATCCTGGTTGCGAACGAAGACTGGTGTGCATCCCTGAATGTAGTATCGCATATTTTGACAGGATTCTTTTTTGAGTTCGCCTTTGGTGACATGGCTTAAGCCTCCTTCAGATTGACATAAAATGCGCGTAGCGCATTTTATTCTAGACTATTCTTCGCTGCCATAACTGGCGCATCCTCATCATCTCTTCGCGACCCGAAACGTGCCATAAGCTTATCGCTGGAGCAGGCCTGCGCTGTGGCACAGCTATCGTTTCGCGAGCCATTACCTCTTCTTCCATATACGCGTTTACGGCTGCCATTATGGCTGCTGTTATCTTTCCTCTGTCCTTATCCATCATTTTACCCCGCAGTACGTTTACATCGGGATGTTGCCGTGCTTCTTAGGCGGCCTGGTCTCACGCTTGGTCGATAGGAACTCCAGGGCGTTTATTATCCTGGGACGGCTGTCGCTGGGCAAGATGACTTCGTCTACCAGCCCGCGTGCTGCCGCAATATAGGGGTTATAAAACAGGTTGCAATATTCTGCTATTTTCTCCTGCAATTTTGCCTTGGGGTCAGAACACTCCGATATCTCCTTGCGGTGTATGATATTGGCAGCGCCATCTGCTCCCATGACCGCAATCTCAGCGGTGGGCCAGGCGAATACCATGTCGGCGCCCTGGGCTTTGGCGCACATGGCAAGATAAGCACCACCGTAGGCTTTGCGCACTATCATGGTGATCTTGGGCACCGTAGCTTCCGAATAGCACCACAGTAGTTTGGCTCCGTGCCTGATTATACCGTTCCACTCCTGGTCTGTGCCTGGCAGGTATCCCGGGACGTCTACGATTGTGAGCAGCGGGATGTTGAAGGCGTCACAGAACCTGATGAAGCGCGTGGCCTTATCGGAAGCATTGACGTCCAGGCTTCCGGCAATTACCTGGGGATTGTTGGCGATGATTCCTACAGTTCTGCCATTTACCCGGGCGAAGCAGACAATGATATTCTCAGCGTAAAGAGAGTGCGGCTCCATGATTGTGCCATTATCTACTACAGAGCGGATGACTTCTCTCATGTCGTAACTCTGGCGGGCGCTCTCGGGGATTATGGCATCAAGGGCTGGAGCAGTGCGGGCAGGGTTATCTCCGGCATCGACGATGGGAGGGTCTTCCATGTTGTTGGAGGGGAGGTAGCTGAGAAGCTCCTTGATTCTCTCTATAGCGTGGGTATCGCTATCGCAGATGAAGTGAGCTACGCCGCTCTTAGTGTTGTGAACCAGGGCTCCGCCCAGATTTTCGAAGTCTATTGTTTCTCCGCTGACTGTTTTGATGACCTCGGGCCCGGTGATAAACATATAGCTGGTTTGCTTGACCATGAAAATCCAGTCGGTCATGGCCGGGGAGTAAACCGCCCCTCCGGCGGTAGGTCCCATTATCGCTGATATCTGGGGGACTACTCCTGAGGCGCAGGAGTTGCGGTAAAATATGCTGCCATATCCTGCGAGGGCATCGATGCCCTCCTGAATGCGAGCGCCTCCGGAGTCATTCAACCCTACGCAGGGCACGCCCAGCTTCATGGCCAAATCCATGACTTTGGCGATCTTCTTGGCGTGCATCTCGCCCAGGGTTCCGCCGCGGGCGGTAAAATCCTGGGAGTAGGCGCACACCTGGCGGCCGTTCACCAAACCGTAGCCTGTGACCACACCCTCGCCAGCGATGTAAGTCTTGGGCATATCGAAGTCCGAACAGCGATGGCGCACGAACATATCCAACTCGGAAAAACTGCCGGGGTCGAAGAGCAGGTCTAGCCTCTCCCGCGCTGTCAGCTTGCCGGACTTGTGCTGCTTATCAATAGCCTGCGGCCCCCCTGCCGCCTTTTCTTTATCCTGTCTCGCTTTCAAATTTTTTAATGGGTCGGGAACTGTTGCCATCAGGCTTCTCCTTTCTTTGCCTGACATTTAGGTTTTTCTGTTTCAATTATGAGTTTGAACCATTAAGAGAGATGAAATCTTGTAGTCCAACATCTTATCCCTAGCGGTGAATAGGCGGAACCTGGAAGAAATGTTTGTCCTGTTAAGAGTCGTAAAAAGAATGTGAGCAGTGGTTTCACCATGCCTCTAAATCAAAACAATCGCCGAGATAGACTCGGTTACCATTGTTCAGTATGCCAGTAAGAGGCTTTTTTGTCAAGCTGTACCCGAGGGTGGTAGCAACGCTGGCGATTGGAACACCAGTGACCGATTGTGGTAGAATATGCAGCAATTCTATTTTGAACAACAGTAGTGTGAGGTTAAGCGGATGGCTATTTACTCTGTTCGGGCAATGGAGGTAAGGGATGTATCTCAGGTGTCCCAGATTGAGAGGGAAGCCTTTCCCCCACCCTGGCCTGCTACCAATTTCAAAAGGGAACTATCTAATAGCCTGACATATTATTTTGTGGCTTCTAAGGAAGCGCCCGAACAAAAGGAGCCGGACCCTGCAGTAGATGTTTTGGGTAACCCCGGCCACGCGAGATCGAGGCTGGATTCGTTGAGATTAGGGCTGAGACGCCTGTTCGGTGGGCAGGAAAGGTCAGCAGCCCCGGGTCAATTTATCTTAGGATTTGCCGGGCTCTGGTTTATGGTGGATGAAGCACATCTGGCCAACATAGCTGTGCGAGGGACCTATCGACACCAGGGTATCGGGGAGAGGCTGCTAATCGCAGCGATAGAGGTCTCTATTGCACGCAAGACGCAGTTCATTACGCTTGAGGTACGCGTCTCCAACAAGATAGCTCAATCGCTCTACAGGAAATATGGCTTGGTCGAGGTGGGGCTCCGACGCGGCTACTATATGGATAACAAAGAGGATGCTGTGATTATGACCGCAGAGGGGATTACATCAGCTCCATATGTAAAGAGGCTTCAGAACCTGAAGCAAGCCCACGCGCAGAAATGGCTAATCAGTCCTTCTTAGCTCGTCGGGCCGATTGGATTATTACTGCCCGGTCTAGTCCGGCGAGGTCGGTAATTACGTTGACTCTGGAACCGCGTATATATTGCTCAGCCAGCTTAGATACAGTTTGTCCTTGGTCATATCCTACCTCAAGGACAATTGCGCCCTCAGGCAGCAGCTTTCTCCCTGCTTGCGACAGGAGTCTCTTAACTTGTTTGAGCCCATCCACACCTCCTGCCAGAGCTATCTGCGGCTCGAACATTGATATTTCGGGCGGCAGCACAGCCATGTCCGATTCCTTGACATAAGGCAGGTTTGCGGCGATTAAGTGTACGGGTTCAGGTAAGGGCTCGAGCAGGTCTCCTTGTAGCAAGGTAATCCTGTCGCCCACCTTGTGGTACAGGCAATTGCTTCTAGCTACTTCGAGAGCAACTGCGGAGATATCTGAGGCATAAATTTTCACCTCAGGTAAATGAAGGGCAATGGCGATAGCGATGGCTCCGCAGCCGGTGCCAATATCGGCGATCATGCAGGATTGAAGGAAGGCAGTGTTGGCCAGCTCGATTGCCTTTTCTACCAGCAGCTCGGTCTCGGGGCGGGGGATGAGGGTGCGTGGGGAAATGTGAAAGTCGATGCCGAAGAACTCTTTGTGGCCCGTGATGTAAGCAATGGGTTCGTGTTTCAAACGGCGTTTAACGAGGCTGGAGAAGGCTAAGACCTGCTCTTTGGTTAGCTCCTGTTTTGTGTTGACATAGAGGTTAACGCGGTCAACCCCCATAAGA
>DAOUMT010000086.1:0-7774 GCA_034409195.1 Dehalococcoidia bacterium | reverse complement strand
AGAGCGGCGAAAAAGGTGGGTATCCCTCTGGGCATTCACGCTCACAACGATGGCGAACTGGCAGTGGCGAACACCCTGGCTGCTGTTGAAGCAGGTGCTACCCAGGTTCAGGGGACCATCAACGGCTACGGAGAGCGCAGCGGCAATGCTAACCTTTGCTCTATTATCCCTGCGCTCAAGCTCAAAATGGGCATCGACTGCATCAGCGATGAGAATCTGGCCAGGCTGACGGACGTCTCTCGCTTTGTAAGCGAGCTTGCCAACATTATCCCCGACCCGCATCTCCCCTATGTGGGGGCCAGTGCTTTCACCCACAAAGCCGGGCTTCACGTCTCGGGGCTGGTGAAGCACGAGGAGAGCTATCAACATATTGATCCCGACCTGGTAGGCAACCGCAGCCGGGTTCTAGTCTCAGAGCTATCCGGCCTGAGCAACATCACCTATAAGGCCAGAGAGCTGGGGCTGGATATTCCCCAGGGTGAGCGGGCAAGAGCCATACTGGAACAGGTTAAGACCCTGGAGAATCAGGGATTTCAATACGAAGGCGCCGAGGCTTCCTTCGAGCTTTTGGTCAGGCGCACTGCTGACGATTACCGTCCACCCTTCGAACTGGTGGATTTTATGGTTGTAGTCGAGAAACATCGCCGCACACCTATCGTCTCGGATCGCATGGAGGATATGCTTTCAGAGGCGATGGTCAAGGTCAGGGTTAAGGGCGAGGTAATTCACACTGCAGCCGAGGGCAACGGCCCGGTCAACGCTCTGGATGCTGCGCTGCGCAAGACGTTGCTGCAATTCTATCCCAGCCTGTCAGCAGTGAAGCTGATGGACTACAAGGTACGCATCCTTGAGGAAAGCGATGGCACTAAGTCCCAGGTGAGGGTGCTCATAGAGTCCAGCGACGGCAAGCACGACTGGCGCACGGTGGGTAGCTCTACCAATATCATCGAGGCAAGCTGGATAGCCCTCGCAGATAGCCTGGAGTACTGGCTGCTGCGCTACGGCTTAGCTTCTCCCCAAAAATTGGCTAGGAGGTCGGATTGACTCGTTTTATTCTGGTAAGGCATGGACAGACGGAGTGGAACCGCATGGAGAGGTTCCGCGGCAGAGCGGATTTATTATTAGATGAGACGGGGAAGAGACAGGCCGAGGCTGCGGCGCTCAGGCTGAAGGGTGAGCAGATAGCAGCTATCTATTCCAGCCCCATGAAGCGCACTATCGAAACAGCCGACATTCTTGCCAGTCAGCTCAAGCTCCCTGTCCAGCCTCTTGAAGGGCTTATCGACCTGGATTTCGGCAGCTTTCAGGGTCTCTCCGCCGAGGAGGCAACGAAGCAGTATGGTGACCTTTACAGACTCTGGCTCGAGCAGCCTCACAAAGTCCGTTTCCCCGGAGGAGAAGGCTTGGAAGATGTCCGGCAAAGGGTAGTCCCTGCAGTGGAACAGCTTGCAGTTCAGCACAAGGATCAGACTGTTATCCTGGTCTCTCACAAAATGGTGTGCCAGGTGCTGATGTGCGCCATGCTGGGTCTGGACAACTCCCATTTCTGGCAGGTGAGGCAGGACGTGAACGCCATCAACATCTTCGAGATCAGGGACGGTTCTCCTCTGGTGATGCTGGTCAATGACACCTGCCATCTGAAGAGCTTGGCTGCAGGATGAGCCTCTTGAGCATCGCTGAGATAATACAGTTGCTGGCAAAAGAATATGGCAGCGTAACGTGGCGCTCCCGTACCGGCCCGCTCTCCGAGCTAATCATGACCATCCTCTCCCAGAACACCTCGGACCATAATTCCAGGCGTGCTTTTGATTCCCTGCTCAACAAGTTCGGAAGCTGGGAGGCCGTGGCAGGGGGCAGCGTGGAGGACATAGCGGAAGCTATAAAACTTGGCGGCCTGGCCAAAGTTAAAGCTCCCAGGATTAAAAACATCCTCGAACAGATTCAGGCACAGCGGGGCTCGCTCGACCTTATGTTTCTTAAGAAAATGCCTGTGGCGGAAGCTAAGGCGTGGCTGAAGAGCTTGCCTGGGGTGGGGCCCAAGACCGCTGCCTGTGTGCTGCTGTTCTCTCTGGGGAAGCCTGTGCTCCCTGTGGACACACATATTCATCGGGTGGCCCAGAGGCTGGGACTCATCGACTCCAGAGTCTCGGCGGAAAAGGCGCACGAGGTTCTGGGTGATATGGTCCCTGACAGGGATGTCTACCGGTTCCATATTCTCATGATTGAGCATGGCCGAAGGATATGCAAGGCGCAGCATCCCCGGTGCCGCGAGTGTGTGCTGCTGAGAATTTGCCCGACAGGTCAGATGCTGCTTGAGGCAGAATATGAGCAAGGAAGATGAAATACTCGCCTGTGCCCGTTCTCTTTTCGATGCGGTTGGTGTGGCTCGAGACCCGTCAACCAAAAACACCATACTGATTCTGGGTTTAGTAACCACACAGGAGAGGGATCTGGACGATTTCGTAATGGAGAAGGTGAAGGGGGGCAGGGAATCGTTCTGGCGCGGCTTCATCAGATATGCCAAACCAAAACTGGATGCCCTGCTTGATTTTATTCACGAGCAGGGTTTCTCTGCCGAGCTGGTAGGCAAGATGGGATATTCTCCCAGCGGCAAGCCGAACCTGAAACACCTGGCCGTCGCTGCAGGGCTGGGCAGGCAGGGCAAGAATACAATTGTCATCAACCCGCGATTCGGTCCCTGGCTCAGGTTCATGGCCATCCGCACGAATGCGCCCCTGGCCCCAACTGGCCCGGGTGTATATGCTAAAGAAGAGAACCCCGATTGTAAATCGTGCCAGCGGTGTATCGAAGCATGTCCGGTGGGGATACTCCAGCCATATCGCTTGACTAATATCATCCGCTGCCTGGCAGCCATATCCGGAGAGCGGCACGGCGAACTGGCGATATGCGATAAATGTGTGGTAGTATGTCCCATAGGCCAGCGCAGAATACCATAAATTCGTCGCCACGGGAGTAGCGACGCTACAAGGCCGATTGCATTTCTATCCGCCCCTTTTTTAAAGGGGGACTAAGGGGGGATTACGTAGGGGCGTTCAATTGAACGCCCAAACCAGGAAGGAATATTATGTCATTGCGATCCCGATTCATCGGGACGACGTGGCAATCTCCTCGTGCTTATTAGTACATACGAGTACGATGAGATTGCTTCGCTTCGCTCGCAATGACATTGTAGAGTCGAATTCGTCTAATCCAAAAAGAGGTGACTCCGATGTCGAAAGTGAAAGCAGGAATAATAAATGTCACAGGCTATATCGGCATGGAGGTGGCCCGGCTGCTGTATAACCATCCTGAGGTTGAGATAGCCACCGTTACCGGACGCAGCGCCAAAGGCCAGAAGCTGGGTGAGTTTCTTCCCCACTTGAATGGCATCGACCTCACCATAGAAGCTGAGATGGATAAGGTGGACTTCGTTTTTTCCGCCCTGCCTCACGGCGAGAACATTGCTCCGGTAGTAGCCGCTCTGGAGAAGGGCGCTAAGGTGGTTGACCTCAGCGGCGACTTCAGGCTCAAGGAGGCCGCGGAGTACCAGAAATGGTATAAAATAGCGCACACTGCTTCGGATTATCTCAAAGAGGCAGTCTACGGCCTGACCGAGCTGAATCGCGCTCAGGTCGCCAAGGCCCGCTTGGTGGCTAACCCCGGCTGCTATCCCACCGGCGCCATCCTGGCGCTGGCTCCGGCGCTCAAAGAGGACCTCATCGAGTCCGACATCATTTTTGATAGCAAGTCAGGCATCTCTGGGGCAGGCAGGACGTTGACCCCGAACACGCACTATGCCGAGGCGAACGAGAGCGTGTGCGCTTATGCATTGGATGGGCATCGCCATCTGCCCGAGATAGTGCAGGAGCTGCAAAAACTAGCCCCGAAGTCCAAGCTGTCGGTTACTTTTCTGCCTCACCTGATACCGATGACCAGGGGGATACTGACCTCCTGCTACGCTAATTTGAAGACAGGGAAAATAGCCGAAGGAGACAAGGGCAAGCAGGAGATACGGAAGCTTTATCAGGACTTCTATAAAGGCGAGCCTTTTGTCAGGGTGACCACAGTCCCGCCGCAGACTAAACAGACCTGGGGCAGCAACTTCTGCCTGCTCTATCCTACAGTTGACATAAGGACAAACCGGCTCATCGTAATAAGTTGCATGGACAACCTGGTCAAGGGCGGAGCAGGTCAGGCGATACAGAACATGAACCTCATGCTGGGCTTCCCCGAGACTACAGGACTCGATATGCTGGCTGTTTACCCCTGATTTGAGGAGCTCGTAGTGACTGCACTAAATGGATACGCTGGAAATATTCTGAAGGTAGACTTGGCATCAGCAAACATCGCCCGTGTGCCAACGAGCGATTATGCCGCCCTCTTCCTCGGCGGCAGAGGGATTGCCGCCAAAATCTACTGGGATGAGGTGCCTCCCCAAATCGATGCCTCTGACCCTGGGAACAGGCTTATTTTCATGACTGGCCCGCTCTGCGGCGTTCCGGGTTTCGCCAGCCGGTTCCAGATTTGTGGCAAGTCTATGGGAACCAACCAGTTCTCCTTCTGCAACCTGGGCGGCTCCTGGGGCGCTAATCTCAAGTGGGCAGGCTACGACGGCGTAGTGGTTTCAGGCAGGGCGAACAAGCCTGTTTATATCTTGATTGACGGCGATAAGGTGGAGATTAAGGACGCATCTAGTCTCGAAGGCGCAAGCGCTTTCCAGCGCGAGAAGATGATAAAAGACGAGTTGGGCGATTCTGTCCGCGTGCTCACAGTGGGCCCCGCGGGCGATAATATGGTGAGCTTTGCCACCTTCCTGGCCTCCGACGATTCCGTTGGCTCGGGCCGACTGGCCGGGGTGATGGGCTCCAAGAACCTCAGGGCCATAGCTGTGAGGGGAGAAAAGAAGCTCAAGGTAGCTCATCCGGACAGGCTTTCTAGGCTCAGGGGCGAGATACGAAAGTTGAGCACCGGCTATGTCGAACCGCTGCTGTCTCTGGGGATGCTGACGCCCCGTGACAGGCTGAAGAAGAGTTTCTGTCAGGGCTGCCCGACGGGATGCGTACGCTCGACTTATAAAAAGCCCGATGGCGGCGAGAGGAAGTTCATGTGCGAGGCTGCCATGTTCTATGAGACACGTGCCAAGCGCTACTCCGGGAATACCGAGGCAGCCATCAAAGCCACCGAGCTCTGCGATGATTTAGGTCTGGATACACGCTACGTAGAGACCATGATTATGTGGCTGAGCAGGTGACACAAAGCAGTGATATTGACCGATGAGGGGACTGGCATACCGCTTTCCCAGATTGGAAGCTATGAGTTTATCGAAACACTGCTGAAGAAGATAGCTAACCGCGAGGGATTTGGCAATGTGCTCGCCGGAGGGACTCATAAGGCAGCTCAGACTTTAGGGAAGGAAGCCCAGAGTTTAATAAAGGACTACATAGTAAAAACCGGCGAGAATGCACTATACGGGCCCAGGCTATACATAACCACCGGCATCTTCTGGGCTGTGGAGCCAAGGCTGCCTATTCAGAATCTTCATGAGGTCAGTGTACCGGTCATGCTGTGGCATCTCTGGCTCATGGGCATGAAGGAAGCGCCGGTAAGCACTGAAGTTCTGCGCAGGATGGCGAAACGGTTCTTCGGCAGCGAGCTGGCGGTGGACTACTCCACGTATGACGGAAAGGCCCGGGCGGCAGCCATGATTCAAGACCGCGAGTATGCCAAGGAGAGCCTAATTCTGTGTGACCTTTTCTGGCCTGTCTACTTCTCAGAGTCTTCGCCTGATGGTGTAGGAGACCCGTCTATGGAGAGCCGGATTTGTGCTGCAGTAACGGGAAGAGAGGTAGATGAAGCAGGTCTATATAAGATAGGTGAGAGGAATTTCAACCTGCAGAGGGCTATCCTTGTCAGGGAAGGACACCGGGGCAAGGCATACGACACCATAGACGAATACAACTTCACCACTCCGCTGAAGGGTGACTTCGGCAACCAGGACTGCATAGTACCGGGCAAGAATGGCAAGCCCTACTCCAGAAAAGACGCTGTAATTGACCGAGAGAAGTTCGAGCAGATGAAAGGCGAGTTCTATGGAATTCGAGGATGGGACGTCCCCTCCGGCCTCCAGAAGCGGGCCAAGCTCGAAGAGCTTGGCCTGAAAGACGTCGCCAAAACGTTGGAGAAGGAAGGCCTTCTCAGATAGAGCGCCTCGTAATTGAGGTTTCTCTTTAGAGTTTGCCGATTTTGTGCTTCTGTAGGAGCGACCCGTCAGGTCGCCCTTTTTGTGTCATTCCCGCTTGCGTGGTAATCAAGGAACCTCCCCCACCTGGCCACCTAACCAGGACGAAGACTAGTCGACAGTTCGGTACGCAATCTCCCTAAATGACTGGTGCATTCGGATGCGTTTGTCCTTAATATCAAGCATGAAAGATGAGGTTTTAATATCCTCAAGAAATTTCATCTGACTATGGCTTTGCCTAAAAAGTGTACCTTCTCTGAAGGTTAGTTAATTGTCTCAAAGCTTCCTTTGATTTCTGTTGCATATTCTTCCCCCACAGCCAACAAGGCTCGTGCGACAGCCACCGCCATTTCTGGAGAAGGCAATGACAAACCGACACTTTATTAGCTTTGGAAGCATGTAGTAGTACTATCCGATGGGGTAAAATAGGAAAAAAGGCTAACTAAAAACATATAAAAATTATATGAAAAACAATAGAACAGCTTGACAGATTATTTTACTTTGTTATATATTGTAGCTAGATATTGTAAAGTCGTATATGTATGTATCTATGGACACAAGTGTAAGCAGGAGGAGTACACAAGGGAAGGAGTGATCGCCTTTGCCGCAAGAAATCAAATTGCGTTGCTACGCTGAATCCGGAAAAGGCACTTGGCATGCTTATTGTATCACATTAGACATTGTAACAGCAGGGTCGAGTTTCTCAGAAGCAAGGCAAAAATTGGACGATGCCATTGTGGGGTACATACAAGCACTGGCCGCGAACGGCTTAGAAAGCGAACTTATACCTCGTCCATCTCCCATTTCCATTCAAGCCCGCTATTGGTACTTATGGAGCCTAACGTATCTACAGACATTGATTCGCAGACGGAACCAGTCTAAACGCAGTAAGATTTATAGTTGTGGGGTGCCGTCATGTGCGATAGCAAATGCCTAAGAAATACCCACCCCTCACACCAGATGATGTCATTGAAATCTTAATTGCTCGTCGTTTTATCTATGACCGGACTAAGGGGAGTCATGCATATTATTTGGGTAGTATTCGAGGCCACCAAAGGGCAGTCACTGTGGATATGGGTATGAGTACTTTCGACACAGAGCTAATAAAATCCATGATACGTCAATCTGGCCTTAGTTGGGAAGAATTTTATTGCAGTACAAAAAAGACAGCAAAAAAGATAAATAAGAGAAGCCAATTATAAATAATGGGGAAAATATGACATCGGAAAAGCTAAAAGAGTGTTTGATATTCTTTGTATCGAAACACAGCGGAAAAATTCAGAGGACTAAGCTTGTTAAGCTTGTGTATCTCTCTGACCTGCTTTCATATCAGAAAAGAGGCAAGACGATAACCGGCACATCATACATAAGCTACGATCATGGCCCATGGTCACAGGCATTCTACGAGGGGTTTGAAGAAACGCCAGAAATAGCTGAGAGAATTGGGATTACTGCCTTTGGCGATATTTGCTATACATATCGTGCGGCTATTCCCAAATATGACTATAAGCATCTAGATTCTGCGGACATTCAAAT
>DAOUMT010000085.1:0-6784 GCA_034409195.1 Dehalococcoidia bacterium | reverse complement strand
GCTACACGCTGACCCAGGCCGACGTGAGAGATGAGATCGCAAAAAATAACGGAGACCTCGCCTCTTTTGATGCAGCACGGCATAGAATAAACACCGCCAGAACCTGGCTCTGGGCTCTCTGGCTGATACCCTTCGCCGTTCTGATACTCATCGCCCTGTTGTGCGGCCGTAACTGGATAAGCCGGGCGTTCTGGGGGCTGGGGGCGTTGTTCGTTACGTCTCTGGCTATTTATATAGCTGCGACGGTGACCTACGCCCACGCAGTTGAGCCAAGATTGACGCAGAACCTTTTCCACCCCTCGGAGTACCAGGGCGTAGCAGCAGTAATGGCTGAGAAAGGCAACGAGGTGATTCGTAACGCCGCTGGCGCCTTCGCCTCAGGGATAGAGTGGATGGCCATTTACACCATGATAGGTTCCGGGGTAGTTATACTGGGCCTGATTATCTGGAAAGTGGTTCTGCCCAGGAGACGTGGCACAACACCTCAAAATCCGTAGAGCCAAACCCGCAGGTTTGACCATTGAGCAGGGTCGCGTCGCCACTCCCGTGGCGACGAATTACCCGTCGTGACAGGAGTCACGACGCTACATGGCTAGCACGGGGCATCCATTCCATGCCAGGGTCAGAGCCCGTACAGCCAGACCTATGTGTCTGCCCGATCCTCGCGAGCCGCTTTTCTACCGACGATGGGATAGTGTAGAATATAAAGGAACTGCTGTAGCTTAGTGCAATGAACGATACTAAGAAGAAGTCTGCTTCCTCAAAGTCGAGCGTCATCATGTTCTCAGGGAAGGGCGGCGTGGGCAAGACGACCTGCGCGGCGGCGACCGCACTCCACTATGCCTCCTCGGGGCAGAAAACCCTGGCCATCTCGACTGACGCCACTCCTTCGCTGTCGCATATCTTCGCCAGGCCGGTATTAGAGAAACCTCAGCAGATTAAAGACTCTTTGTACATCAACGAACTCGGCGTGGATGAGGTCGAAGAGATGTGGGACGAGAAGTTCGGGCGAGAAGTCTACGACGTCTTCTCCACCTTCGTTGCCATAGACTATCCGCAATTCGTAGAATTTACCACATCCATACTGCCAGGGCTCAGCGATGAGTTCATGGTTGACTACATCAGGGAACTTAGCCTGATTGGAGACTGGGACAATGTCATCTGGGACACAGCGCCGCTGGGGCAGACGCTCACCCTGTTCCAGACGCCGGCCATGCTGGTGGATCACCTGAAACTGGCCCCGCGGGTCTACACCAAGCTGAAGGTCAGCAATATCAGCAAAGAGCCGATACTGGATATCATAAAGCGGTGGCAGAAGCTATCCACAGATGAAATGGCATTCCTGAGGAACAGAGTAAAATTCGTGCTGGTCACCATACCCGAGGCCCTTGCGGTAGAGCAGCTTGAAAGCGTTTTCTTCCAGCTATGCCGGTATGGCCTCCAGGTAGAGCAATTGATAATTAATAATGTGATAAAGGTGAATGACTCGGAGTTCCTCAGGACCAAAGCCGCACAGCAAAAAAAGTACCTGAATATCATCCACGAAAGGTATGCCGATATACCTGTAGTCGAGGTGCCATTGTTCCCCTATGAACTCACGGGCTGGGACAGGCTGAAAGAGGTAGAAAAAATACTATTTCCTTAGCCAACTTTCGCTGAGTAGGTGGTTTGATAATGAAGATTGAACAGGTAGACGCCAGAGACCTGCCGGAGGCTTGGTTCCTGTGTCTGCGCAAGACGCTTACGCAGGGTAGAGAGTATGTCATCGAGCGGGGCAGCAATGTCGGGCACAAAAGAAAAGAACTGGATTTTATTGTCGTGCAGGTAAGGCACCCTGACACCCGGCCGCTCGTCCCCGATGTGCCGCAGGGCGTGCCCCCTCCTTCGTCCATGGAGTATGTGGAGAACTATCTTCAGTACCTGATGACCTCCCTCAAAGCAGAAAATGAGCAGTATACCTACGGCGAGGACCTGGCAGACCAGATTCCAGAGTTAATCAGGATATACAAAGAGGGCGGTCACAATACCAACCAGGGGTTCATGGCGGTGGGCAGCAAGGATTCTATCAAGCTTTCCGACCCGCCCTGCCTGAGAGGCATAGACACCAGGGTTATGAACGGTAAACTGCACTTCATAGCTTACTTCAGGTCGTGGGACCTGTGGGCCGGGTTCCCCTCCAACCTGGCGGGTATGCAACTTCTCAAGGAGTACGTGGCCAGCGAGATAGGCGTGGAAGACGGGGAGATAATAGCGTTAAGCAAGGGGCTGCATTTGTATGACTATACCTGGGAGCTTGCCAGGACCGCGGCGCGGCTGGAGGGGACTTAGAGTGCGCCGCTAAGAAGTGGAGAATTTGGTATAACGGTGGACGACACTGTACCAATCGTCCAGTAGCAGCACCAGGCTGCATTCCAACTGGTCGGCCCCGAACGTGTGAAACTCTGCACTGCCTACCTGACCCCGCCATATCAGGCAGCCTGTTTCATTGCCTTCAATTTCGATGGTAAGCTGGTTCCTGTTCACCATGCTGGTCACAACTGAAGTCAGGGCGTTGCCGTTACTCTTGCACCCCCGGATAACAAGCTCGCCTTTTTTGCCCTCCCGGGTAGCGCTAATGGCTTCGCCCTCCCACAGGGTATCTTCCAAAACATCAATATGGCTGATAGTTGCTTTCATCGCGCACTAACCTTATCGTACTATTTGAACAAAACTGTAGTACCGATACTAAAGTACTATCTGAAATCCTAAATTACGCCATCGTCTGAGTCAAGATAACCTAACTTCATAATAATTCACTCCACCTACGAATCTATAAACAAAACGTAGCAGCCTGGTCTACCGATGTGGTATTATCTGCCTATCAGGGAGGATGATATGGAACAGGGATATGAGATAAATGAACTGGTCAAAGAGGAATCCTGGCGTATGTTCCGCATAATCGGGGAACTGGTGTCGGGTTTCGATACCCTAACCAGTGTCGAACCGGCGGTAACCATATACGGCTCGGCTAGGGTAAGGCCGGGTGACGAGCTCTATGCCAAGACCGAAGAGATCGCTCGCCGACTGGGCAAGCTGGGTTTCAACATTATAACCGGAGGCGGCCCCGGCATCATGGAAGCGGCTAACAAGGGTGCTCTCGAGGCGAACGCTAAATCTATTGGCCTGAATATCGAGCTGCCCGAGGAGCAGTACTGCAATGAATATACCACTATGTCGATAACCTTCCACCACTTCTTTGTCCGCAAGGTTATGCTGGTCAAATACGCTCTCGCTTTTGTCATCATGCCCGGCGGCCTGGGGACAATGGACGAGCTGACGGAAGTCCTGACCCTGATGCAAACTCACAAGATAAGGCCCTTTCCTGTGATATTGTTCAACAGCGCCTATTGGAAGGGTTTCCTGGACTGGCTGAAGAGCTACACTCTGGCCAAGGGATACATATCCTCCGAGGACCTCCACCTGCTGCGGGTCTGCGATACGCCGAAGGGGGTCGTCGATATTGTAAAAAGCTGGTATCGCAAACAGGAGGTCGTGGGCAAGCAAGCGCTGGGCGAATGGCTGCTTAACGTCTTTTAGAGGATAGGCCTTTTTATACTGGAAATTTCTTGTGCTAGCGTCAGGGCGTTCTGCACGGCGAAGGCCTGTTAAAACTCCGAGATCAACTGCTCCTCTGTGCAAGGAACAATGCTAATGATAAAATACCAAAAAACAACGTTAGAACCACACCGATAGTTGCAACCATAAAAGACATATTATTTTTTCTCTGCTGTATTCTTATATTGCTTTCGGTCGACCTTAGTTGTTCTGCTAACTGCCGAATCGTTCGCATTGCTAAATCTTTGTTTGCGTTTTCGATAGCTTGTGTTAAGTCCGAAAGAAGATTTGCGTCTTCTTGCGATAACGAGAAGAAAGGATTTTTAGATTTCATTTCCGTGATAATTTTTATGAGTCTGTTTCTAATATCGCTTTTCATCTCTAGACCAGTATTTTTCTTGAATCTTTTCTCCCCCCAAATATCGTAGTCATGAAACATGTCCTCAAGAAGATCAATTGTCGTTGTCAGTTCCTTAGATAAGTTGGGAAATCTCTCGCGAATTTTCTTAAAATTGATTTCTAGTTGTTCAATGCAATCCGCATCATTCTGAGTATTCTGTAACGTTGAGAGCACAGAATGGAAAAACGCCTTCTTTGAGTTCTTGCGTGCTAGGTCCCTAGTAAGGCTATAAATAAAATATCCATAAAATAGAACTACAAGTAAAGTTCCAGCTATACCTACAGCTGTAGATGAGGAGAATGACGACACATTACCTCCTTAACCAACAACGTTTGGTGCTCTTAGAGGCTATAAATTCCCCTTTCTTCATAGTTCAACTTCAATCGCAAGTTCATACGGCTAGCTACACTTGAATCTCGCAAATTTGCGGTTAATTATAGTGTTAGAATAGTAATAAGTCAATAATAAACCTCTAAGATTAACGTACTCGTGTACAGTGCCATCATCCTTACGAATGGAAAGCTAATTGTCTGCAAAACAAGATAGGTTTACGAGGAAATCTTACTAAGATTGCGCTTCAGTGTGATGGCATTCTGCACCGCGAAGGCCTCGGCGTCGTTGTTGAAGTAGACGTAGACTGCTTTTTTGCCTCGCGCCAGCTTTGAGATGTTCTTTGCCCACTCGTTCAGCTCCTCATCGGAATAGGAACCGCCATAGAGCCAGGCGCTGCCGTGGAAGCGGACGTAGACGAAATCAGCGGTAGCATCAAGAGGCGTGGTGAAATCGGGCATGCCGTAGATGCAGAAGCCTGCATTGTGGCGGCGCAGCAGGTCGAACACCCCTTTGTCCAGCCAGGACTCATGCCGGAACTCGAAAACGTGGCTCAAATCACTAGGTAACAGCTTCAGAAATGCCTCCAGCACCTGGTCATTGCGGTGCATATTGGGAGGAAGCTGGCATAGCAGCGGCCCCAGCTTCTCGCCGAGTAGCTTCGCCCTGTCCAGAAACTTCTCCAGCGCCTCCTCAACATTCCTCAGCTTCTTGATATGTGTGATAAAGCGGCTCACCTTCACCGCATAGACGAAGCCCTGCGGAGAGGAGTCGCGCCAGTTGGCAAACGCCTTCTCCGAGGGCAGGTGATAGAAGCTGTTGTTGAGCTCAACCGTGCTGAAGCTGCGGGCATAGAACTCAAGCCACTTCGATTTGGGCAGGTCGCTGGGATAGAACCTGCCCCGCCAGTGTTCGTAGTGCCAGCCGCTGGTGCCGATGAAATATTTGGTGGACATATCGATTCATCGCGTAGGGGCGAGGTCCCCTCGCCCTGGGCGCATGCCATGCGCCCCTACATTTGGCGACGAATTGCCTATGATTTCCCTAATAGCTCTTCCAGTATAACCCTGGCGGCTTTTTTGTCCAGCGGTTCGTTGTTGTTGCCGCACTTGGGCGACTGGATGCAGGCAGGACAGCCGCTCTCGCAGGGGCACTCGATTATGGCCTTTAAGGTCGCCTCCCAGAGGTCCATTATTATATCGAACCCTTTCTCGGCGATGCCGATGCCCCCGGGGTAAGCATCATGGATAAATATCTGCGGCTGGCCCGTGTCCGGATGCCAGGGTGTGGAGACGCCTCCGATGTCGTTGCGGTCGCAGAGCGCAAACAGGGGCAGCAGAGCTATGGCGGCATGTTCGGTAGCATGCAGGCCTCCGGCGAAGTCCAATCCCCCTTTTGCTATTCTATCTATGGCTTGAGGCGGGATGTCGAACCACAGTGATACCGTGGGGAAGGTGTGCGGCGGCAGGTCGAGAGGCTCCTCGCCCAGCACCTCCTCGGTGAAGATGCGCTTCTTCTTGAAGCCTATAACAGTGTTGGTTACCTCGACATCTCCCAGATAGACGCCCATACCCCCGACAGTTTTTCTGAGCCTGGTCTTGACTATAGTGATGTCCTCTAATTCCTTGGTCTGGGTGTAGTACGGCTCATTTGTGGGTACTGCGAAAGCTGTGCGCGTCACTAAATCCAGCTTGATGACGAGATAAGACTCTCCCTGATGTAGATAGATAGCGCCGGGATGCACCTGAAAGAAGGCGTTGGCCTCCTCGATGGTCTCCAGAAGGACGCCGCTGGTGGCATCCACCAGGTTATAGTTATGCGAAGAGGTAGAGCGGATATTTATCTCCTCAGCGGGATAGGTCACACTGGGCGCAGGATACCAGCGCTGCCTGCGCTTGCGCAGCAGTCCCTGTCTTTCCAGCTCGCTCAGGGCCTGGCTGAAGTTGTCCCCGAACAGTTTAGACTCACCATCGGCCAGGGGCATCTCCCAGGCAGCGCAGAGCACGTGCGGCTTGAGGATATGCAGGTTGTCAGGATTAATCAGGGCGTTCTCGTGGCTCTTGCCGAAAAAGAACTCGGGATGGCGCATGAGGTACTGGTCGAGAGGGTTGTCCAAGCCGATGAGTATGCTCAGCGAGTCCTCTTTGCCCCGCCCGCTCCTCCCCGCCTGCTGCCAAGTGCTGGCGATGCTGCCGGGGTAGCCCGTGAGCACAGTTGCATCGAGGTCGCCGATGTCCACCCCCAGCTCCAGCGCCGTAGTAGCCACCGCAGCTAGCAGCTTCCCATCGAAAAGCTCGCGCTCAATCTGTCGCCTGTCCTCGGGCATATAGCCTGCGCGGTAGGGCTTGACCTTATCAGCGAGCGTTGGAGCATCTTTCTTAAGCTGGTCGCGCACATACATGTAGATAAGCTCGGTGAGGCGGCGGCTGCGGGTGAAAGCGAGACTGCGGATACTGCGTT
>DAOUMT010000084.1:0-2967 GCA_034409195.1 Dehalococcoidia bacterium | reverse complement strand
GAACTATCTAATGACGGCAGGGAAGCCGGTGGAGGCAGTCAAGCAGGTCTTCCGCAACCTGCTTCGCGATATTGGAGACAATGCCAGGATAGCAGGCGCAGGTGTTACCGGGTCGGGGAGATACCTGGTAGGCAGCTTCATTGGTGCTGATTTGATCAAAAACGAGATTACGGCGCAGACCAGGGCGGCTGCTGAGATAGCCGCTGAGGCGGATATTATTGAGAGCGGCGGACAGGACTCCAAACTGGTTATCAAACGAAACGGCGTGGTCGTTGACTACCAGATGAACAAGGCGTGTGCCGCCGGCACAGGCAGCTTTATAGATGAGCTGGCAGAACAGCTGGGCATCCACGTGCAGAACGGTGAGTTTGCCGGACTTGCCTTCAATGCGCCTCACACAATAGACCTGGGCTCAAGGTGTGCTGCTTTCATGGGGCAGGCGGTGGCTTCTGCCCAGCAAGAGGGCGTGCCTATCGAGGTGATAACCGCCAGCCTGGCTAATTCTATCGCTGGGAACTATCTTTCCAAGGTTCTGGGCAACAGGAAGCTGGGCACCAAAGTGATATTAACAGGCGCGGTATTTTATAACGATGCTGTGGTCTCTGCATTTAAAAAGGCGCTCGAGGGCAAAACCACGCTTGTGCCTGAACACAAGGAGGTCAGCGGAGCCATTGGTGCGGCTCTTCTGGCTAAGGAGTCGATGGAAGGACGTGATTCTAAATTCAAGGGGTTCCAGAAGGTCGTCGATAGCACCTACAAACTTTCCACTTTTATCTGCAAAAGATGTGACAACAACTGCACCATAAGCCGCATGGAGATACCCGGCGAGAAATCGACATTCTACGGCAGCAGATGCGACCTTTTCGACAGCACCGTCAGCCACGAGAGGGTGAAGACCGCATTCGATGAGCGTGAGCAGCTCCTGTTCAGGGACTACAAAGAGGGAGAAGGCACTGGGCCTTCCGTAGGTATCCCCCGGTCTCTGGTGGTATATGATTATGCTCCGATGCTTATCGGCTTCCTGAACGCCCTTGGCGCAAAGATATATTTTTCCAGCAAGACTAACAACCAGATTATGGAGGAGTCTGTCGAGCTCAGCTATACCGATAGCTGTTTCCCGGTCAAGCTGGTGCACGGCCATGTTGCGAGCCTTAAGAACGTGGACTATGTCCTCTATCCCTGCGCTATACGTATGGGGTTGAAAGAAGGGGATGAGGACCAGAAGTATGCCTGCCCTCTGGTGCAGGCATCTCCTTTCATCATACGCCAGGCTCTTGGTCTGGGTAAGAGACTGCTGATACCCTTAATTGATTTTAGCCGGGGCAACGAGGATGTAATAAATAATTTAGCTGATGTGGCGGTCAAGATGGGGTACAGCAGAAACAAGGGAAAAGAAGCTGCTCTTGCTGGCATCGAGGCAAAGCGCCGGTTCGATGAAGCGCAGGTCGAGATGAGCAAGAAGATAATGGCGCAGCTCAAGCAAAGCGGCCAGTTGGGCGTTGTGCTAATCGCAAGGTCATACATGTCGCAGGACCCGGGGGCGAACCTGGGCATAGCGGAGAAATTGGCCCAATTGGGTGTGATGCCGATTCCTCTCGACTTTCTGCCTCTTGACTCGGTGAATGTCAAGGAATATTCAGACCGCCCCTATTGGTTCAACGAGGCCAAGCACATAGCAGGCGCTGATATAGTCGCCAAAGACCCGCAGTTGTTCGGTCTGGTGCTGACCAACTTCGGCTGTGGGCCTAACTCATTTATCCTCAACATTGTGGAAGATATTATGGGCGGCAAACCGTTGGGCCAGCTGGAAATTGACGAACACGCTGCAGAGGCTGGCATTGTTACCCGCCTCGAGGCTTTTGTGGATACCATCAGAGGTTTCGCCGGCTCAAGTAAAGCTGGCGAGGTCTTGGTGAAGGACCGGGATATCCGCAGGGTTGCGTACACAAAGTTCAGTTCGAACAAGGTTATTCTCATACCGAGGATGTGTTCCGGTGCTGTGGCGCTGGGGGCAGCTATGCAAGCCTTCGGGGTTAACGCAGTGGTGCTTCCCGAGCAGGACGAGAGAAACATTCTGTACAGCAACAGGGTGACGTCCGGAAAGGAATGCCTTCCCTACCGGGTTACTCTGGGCGACTTCATGAAATTTTTCTATGAGAATGATAAATATGGGATCGACCCCAATAATGTCGAGGGATTCCTGGCCAGCGCATTCGGTCCATGCCGTTTCGGTAAGTATGCCGTAGAGGAAATCAGGATACTTCGTGAGCTGGGTTTTGACTTCCCGATACGTACTACCGTATCGAACAATGGCTATCACGACCTGCACCTGGGCGCGGGGTTCGAACGTTTGGCCTTGAGAGGGATTGTTGCCGTCGATTACCTGGAAAAATTGCTCTGGCGCACTCGGCCTTATGAGAAGTCGGAGGGTGTGGCAGAGGAGCAATTCGGCGAGTATTTGTTCAGGATAGCAGACTGCGTCCGCAGAAAAGAGCCTCTCGATGACATCTTGAAGGATGCCACTGCACAATTTAAGTCGCTAATAGACCCTGATAAACCCAGGAGGCCGCTTGTAGGAATTAACGGCGAGATATTCCTGCGGTCTAACAGGTTCAGCAACAGCAATTTGGCCAAAGAGTGCGAGAAGGCGGGACTGGAGGTTGTGATATCTCCGATAGGGGAGTGGCTTAAGTACATAACGCACAGAAATATTGAGGACGGCATTAGAGACCGGGACTTGAAGAGGATTATGTCCGGTTATATTAGACGGTATTTACTGAATCGCGATGAGCACTCTGTCATTATGAATTTTGAGGAATTGATTGATGCCGGCGAGCCCACGACTAAAGAGCTGCTGAATAAGTCGAAACGGTATCTTTCACCTAAGTGCGGCAGTGAGGCTGTTCTGAGCATAGGCGCCGGGGTGGAGTGGCTGGAAGCCCCGAGGTTCGACGGAGTGATTTCAGT
>DAOUMT010000083.1:0-3453 GCA_034409195.1 Dehalococcoidia bacterium | reverse complement strand
AGGGAGGTGTGTAAATCGTCATGCTTGGGCAAGATTCATAAGCTTATGATACCTCGCCGCAAAGCATATTTAACCAATTCTAGATTATTGTGAATGCCCAACTTCCTCATCAGATTGGTCTTATGCGCATCGACTGTTTTGGGAGTGATAGCCAGCATATCTGCTATCTGCCGGGTCTTGTACCCCTCGACCACCAGTCTGAGCATCTCTCGTTCTTTATCGGTCAGCTCATCATACGGATCACCATCGACCCCTATCGGTGTCACCCTCTGGTAGCCCTCGATAAACAGTTTGGCTACGGCAGGAGATAAGTACGATTCCCCGGCGGCTACAGCTCGAATCCCTGTGGCAAGCTCTGAAGATGCTGCCATCTTGCTGATGAACCCATTAGCTCCGGCCTGGATGGCTGGAAAAACATGCTCTTTATCATCATACTGGGTGAGAACCAGAATCTTCGTCTCGGGAAATTCTTTACATATGTGCGGTATAGCTTCCAGACCACCCATAACGGGCATGGATATATCCATGAGTACGACGTCTGGCAATAGTTTGCCCACCTTCTCCAGCCCTTCCTTTCCATTGGCTGCCTCGCCGACTACCTCTATATCGCTAGCCAATGCCAGGAGACTGTTGATGCCATCTCTAACTATGGCGTGGTCATCCACTATCAGCACTCTTATCTTTCTCATCAGCTTTGCTCCAAAGAAGTGCCAATACATGCGTTGGCATTCTTACTGTGATCTCGGTACCTTTTCCGGGGCGTGATTGGATATCTAGAGTACCCCCGAGTAGATTTGCCCTTTCTTTCATGCTCAGCAGTCCCCTGCCGTGACCTTTTTCGTCCACTTGAATTGGCTTTGATGCATCAAACCCCTTGCCATCGTCTTCAATTTCCATTACAAACTCGTCTGAAGTATGCTGTAAACTGATTGCTGCGTTCTTGGCTTTGGAATGCCAGGCTATATTTGAGATTGCTCCCTGAGCTATGCGGTAGAGAGCGAATTCAACTTCCTTAGGCAAGCGTTGCCCCATACCAGTGTGTCTCACTGATACATTGATTGCGGCCGCGTGCAGGCGATTTTCAGCGTATTGATGAACTGCAGGGCCAAGCCCAAGCGTATCTAGGGCGGTCGGTCTGAGCGATTGCATTATTTTGCTTATCTCTGAACCGAGTTGAAGAGTGATATTATAAGCTTTCTCAAGCTTTGCTTTGAACGCAGCGTCGCCGAAGTCGGATGCCTTGGCGATACTCAGAAGCGCCTGCATGTTTAGGGAAAGACCGGTAAGCGATTGGCTGGTCTCATCATGCAATTCGCGGGCGACTCTTGCGCGCTCTTCCTCCTGAGCTATCAACATGTGGCGGGCAAGTCGTTGATAGTTTTGCCGTTCCTGGCTCAATCTGTCATGTAGCTCTGCCTCTTCGATGGCAACCCCTACCTGGTCGGCGATAGCGTGGAGCAAGTGCATATCTTCTTTAGTGAAACGACGCGGCAAATGGCTGGCAACGTTTAGCACGCCCAGCACAGTGTTTTTGGCTCGTAGGGGGACGCTGATGAACGCCTTAAGGCCTTCCTTAGTTATAAGGTCAGGAGAGACAGCAAGCCGGTCAGTAGAAATGTCTTCTAGCAACACAGATTTGCCGCTTTGGGCTACCCTCCCTGCAATCCCTTCTCCTATCTTGATGCGCATCTCTTGAGCGTATTTGTTGGAGAGGCCGCGATACACGCGATAGGAAAGCGTTTGAGTTTGTTCGTCCATGAGCAGGATCCCTCCCACGGTTCCGTTCATAATCTGGATCACGCTGTCCAGCGCAACATTGAGCACAGCATCAAGGTCGCGCAGCCCGCTCACTGCGGCCGAGACCCTGCTCAGGGCCAGCAGATCGCGATAGGGCATACCTACCTTCGCTTCTGAATGCATGTTTTCAGATTCAAAGTCACTTTCCCTGGGAGTTCGATTATTTTTCCTTCTTGCTTCCATACGAAGTGCCTTCCGTAGTGTGTAAAGGTTATATAAAATTGACTGCAATGTCAACCGTCAGGATGGCAACAAAGCTAGTATCCGCTGCCTTCCTCTCTGCAAAATGGAGATGGATATTGCAACCGTTTAGCTCAACGTATTCAATGATTCCGTACTCACCATGGCGGGAAATCTTGACCTGGTCCAAGGTGGCGACGTAAGGTTTCTTCATACGCATGGCATACTCCTCATGTCCATCAAAGAGGGCTTTCAGCGCAAATCGTATTCATCATATATTTTATGCCCATCCATGTCACTTGGCATTCTGCACCGCAGTCTTTCCCCTGAGCACAGAAAAGAATATCGCTACCGCAAGCAGTGCTGCCGAGATTTCGAAGGCAAAGCGCTGTCCTGAAAGATAACCGCTAGCGTAGTTTGAGGAAAGTGTCCCCTGGAAATTCCCCAGAAAAAGCTTGTAGACCAGGGCAGCAGGAATAGCGCTAGTGGCCGCTGTCAGGGACAAGGCAAAACTCATTATCATACCTGTGTTTCTGAAGGTGTTCATGATTCCGGAGGCTGCCCCATACCTTTCTCTGGGTGCTGCGGACATTATCGCACTGGTGTTGGCTGGCCAGAACAGTCCACCGCCCACTCCATATAACATCTCAACAATGGCAACGTACCACAAAGTCGAAGATACACTCAATCTGCTCAGAAAAACCAAGACCACCGCCTGAATGGCGAGACCAAGGGAGGCGATAATCCTCGCCCCAATCTTATCGGTAAGCCTCCCGGCAAACGGACCCACTATGGCACTAACCACGGCCATGGGGAGGAGAAGATACGATGCCTTGAGTACAGAAAGGCCGTATATGCCTTCGAAATAAAATATGAGAAGGAAGTTGGCACTGAAGAGCGCTAGTGATTGAAGAAATGCGGTCATTATTGAACCGGCAAAAACTCTATTTCGAAAAAATAAAGACAAATCGATTATAGGATCCTTGCTGTACCCGAGCTCCCAGACTACGAAGAAGAGAAGGAAGCACGGAGCTAAAGCAAAAAAAATGAATGTAGCCGGACTTGTCCAGGAATGGAGAAGCCCCCAAGTGACCGCCATCTGAAGAAAAAGCAATGCGCTGGTAAAGGCCAGTGCAGCCGGAATATCGAAGGATTGTTTCCTGAGTCCTCCGCCATTGAGCGGTGGGTCTCCCGAAGATGTTACCATTCCCGCGTACTTCGGCACTGATTCTCTTAAAGTCCGCTGAGCCCATATTGTCCCGAAGATTCCTATGGGAATGTTAATAAGAAAAATCAGTCTCCAGCTGGTATATGAAATAATTAGTCCCCCGAGGATTATCCCCAGCACCGAACCGATACCCCAGACAATTGAGTTCATACCGAAGGCTTTTCCTTTCTCATTAGCAGGGAAAGCGTCAGAGAGGATGGCAAATGAGTTAGCAGTAAGCAAAGAGGCACCTATTCCCTGTATTAACC
>DAOUMT010000082.1:0-2807 GCA_034409195.1 Dehalococcoidia bacterium | reverse complement strand
ACATAGAAAATTAGAAAGGGGAAACAGGGAGGTTGTTAAGTGTGCCCTTCCTGCTGTAATTACTGTTGACCGGGGAGCAAATAACCCAAGATACGCCTCCCTTCCTGTCTATATGAGGGCATTGACTTTAGACATTGAAAAAAGGGATTATTCGGCTGTCGGCTTCGAGTTGAGAAGACCCAAGCTAGAAGTGGTCGGTCTCGGTTTTCCCCGCCCCAGACTGAAGAAAGGGCTAACCATAGATAGTTCTCTACCTGCTGAGGAGCGCATCAAAGCGATGATGGCTGGAGGAGTTAGCCGGCGCCAAAGCAATATCATTGAAGGCACACTCCAAGATGTAGGTGACAGGCTAGCAAAATACTTGGCCAGTGAGAATTAATGAGGGGATTTTCCATTCCTAACATTGTTATGCAAGGTTTACAAAGAACAAAGAATACAAAGCTGCGGTGTGGATATACTCGTTGCCAAGAAAGGCCAGGATGTGAATTGCCTCGCTATGACTCATAATTGACAAATGCATTAAATTACAAGGAGGCTATCATGAGATTTGAGGGAAAGGTTGCTCTAGTGACTGGTGCTGCTCAAGGCATGGGAGCATCTCACGCTTTAGGATTTGCCAAAGAAGGTGCCGATGTTGTAGTGGTTGATATCGCTAAAGATGTCTCCGGCCTTACCTATAGTCTGGCAAGCAACGCTGAACTTGACCGGGTAGTTAGTGAGATAAAGGACATGGGTAGAAAGGCGATTAGTGTGATTGCCGATGTGAGCAAGAGCGCTGAGGTAAAAGCAGCCGTCGATAAAGCCATTGCCGAATTTGGCAAGATAGATATACTGGTTAACAATGCTGGGGTAATTGCTACCATGCCCCTGGTCAACATGACAGAAGAACAAATCAGTCTACTCATCGATATCAATCTTAAGGGGACTATCTACTGCTGTCTGCATGTGATCCCCCACATGGCCAGGCGGAAGTATGGTAAGATCATTAACATATCCTCAGCTCTCGGACTCTACGGTGAGCCGATGGTAGCCGTCTACTCCGCCTCTAAATATGGAGTCAGGGGGCTAACCGAAGCTTTGGCTGCGGAACTATGCCATTATAACATTAATGTGAATGCAGTTGGCCCCGGTGCTGTCTTTACACCTATGATGGAAAGGAGCAGGGGACAGGCCTTCGGGACTGATTCCCAGACTGCTTACAAAGACGCCTGCGCCAATCACTTCTTCCGCAGGGAGATAAGCGCTCAAGACGTTACTAACGCTGTGCTATTCCTGGCATCAGATGAGGCCAGGAACATAACCTCTCACATCCTTCCAGTTTCGGCAGGGTTTGAGAAAAAGACGCCAGCTCCCGAACCATACTTCACCGTCTAATTTACAGTAGTAAGACCTGCTCTAAACGAAGTCGGACAGTAAAGGTCCATTAAAGGAGGTAATCAAGTATAACAATGTTAAAAAAACTGGACCACATAGGCATCGTTGTCAAAAATTTAGATGAGGCAATTAAGCTATACGGCGATATGCTCAATCTAACTCCTTCGGGAATGGGTATTGTAACAATAAAAGATGTAGGGGTTAAGATGGTGCTTCTTTCTATAGGAGATAACTTCATTGAACTAATTGAGCCTATTGGAACCGAAAATCGCTTCGCCAAGCACCTGAGAGAGAAAGGGGAGAGCCTTTTCCATCTCTGCGTGTTTGCCGAGGATTTTGACGCAGAAGTCTAGACACTGAGGGGGAAAGGCTATAAGGTGGTAGATGAAGCTACATCAGAACTATTCCCCGGCTATACAGTGCGGTTTGTATGGCTATCGCCTGAACAAACTAAAGGCCACTGGATTGAACTTGCCGACCTAGCGAGTCTACCGCCGGAACCGGGCAAATGAAGTTCAAACTCACGCTTCTGCCTACGGGGAAGAGCAATTGGCTTTGGTCGAGGCCGAGTTGTAAAATCAACCCCGTAAGCGAGTAAAAGAAGTCGAAAAGCGGAACTTCATGATGACAGTCAGTAAGTGGTCAGGTTTCATTTAGGCAAAACCGATATTGCCTATACTTAAGGTGAATCACCTATGCGCGCAAAGACGCTTGATAGTGGCAATATTACGAAATAAAATACTCTGAGGTTGGCAGAATGATTAACCAAATAAGGGGGTGTCAATATGACAGGAACATTCCAAGGCAAGGTTGCTCTGGTTACTGGCGCGGGTGACGGGCTGGGCAGGGTTTCGGCACTAGCCTTCGCTAGAGAAGGAGCGAAGGTCGTTGTTGCTGATGTGGATGTTGAAAGTGGCCAGCATACGGTGCAAATGATCGACAAAGCCGGCGGTGAGGCCTTCTTTGTCAAAGTCGATGTAACGAAAGTGGCCGAGGTCGAAATGCTGGTCAGCAAGGTTGTTGAGACCTATGGGAGGCTCGACTGTGCACACAATAACGTCGGGATCACAGAGCGGCCGACTCCCTTCACCGAGTACACCGAAGAGCAGTGGGACCGTGTCATAGACGTTAACCTAAAGGGTATTTGGCTATGCATGAAATATGAGATAATCCATATGACCAAGCATGGCGGCGGAGCTATCGTCAACACGTCTTCGATAGCCGGGGTTACTGGCCATGCGCTGTCCTCAATTTACAGTGCCAGCAAGTATGGTGTGAACGGGCTAACCCAAGCAGCCGCGGTAGAATATGCCAAGATGGGCATCCGGGTCAACTCAATCTGCCCGGCTGGAATGCGAGGCACGGGCATGTACCGGCAGATGGCTGCTTTTGACCCCGAGTTCGCGTCTGGGCTTACGGCGCTAGTGCCATTC
>DAOUMT010000081.1:0-6692 GCA_034409195.1 Dehalococcoidia bacterium | reverse complement strand
GCCGTGCCCCTACATCAATTCTGGAATCCAACCCTGTCCACACCCTGTCCAGGGCTATTCCTGGTATTCGGCGGGCGTTATGGTCATCTCCAGCCTGGTGGTAAAATCCCGCAGCACTACCATGTCCAGTTTCTTGCCGATGACGTCCCCGGTCAGCATGTGGTGTATGTCGTCCACGCCGGCCACCGGCTCCTGCCCCAGCGAGATGATGATGTCGCCCTCCCTCAAGCCCGCAGCCTGAGCCGGGCTGTGGGGCGCTACGTTCATCACCTGTACGCCTGACTCGTTCTTCAGCAGGTAATCCTCACCACCCGCACCGGCAGCGGCACCATCTGCCCCGAGATGCCCAGATACCCGCGTGTGACCTTGCCCTCTCTGATGAGCGCGGTCACCACCCAGCGCAGCGTGTTCACAGGTATAGAGAAGCAGATGCCCTGCGCGAACTGGATGATCGCCGTATTGATGCCCACTACCAGGCCCCGCGAGTCCACCAGCGGCCCACCGCTGTTGCCCGGGTTTAGTGCAGCATCCGTCTGTATGATATTCTCGATCAGCCTGCCGCTGCGGCTGCGCAGGGAGCGTCCCAGTGCGCTCACCACTCCGGCAGTAACTGTGCTCTGGAAACCCAGCGGATTGCCGATGGCGATGACTAACTGCCCCACCTTCAGCTTGCTCGAATCTCCTAGCTGCGCTATGGGCAGGCCCGAGCCGGTGACTCTCACCAGCGCCAGGTCCGTAGCCAGGTCCTTGCCCACAAGATAGGCTCCGTAGTCGCTGCCGTCGGGCAGGCTCACCTCTATCTCGTCCGCGCCCTCCACGACGTGGCTGTTCGTTACAACATACCCGTCGGGCGCTATAATGACGCCCGAGGCGCTGCCTTCTCCCTCGTTGGGCCATCTGCGAGGCCGGTCCGAGGCTTTCTTCCGCACCCGTATGCTCACCACAGCAGGGCCCACTTTGGCCACCACGTTGGTCACGGCTCTGGAATAGGAATCCAGAAAGTCCGCCCCCTCCTCGAAAGAGGGAGATGCCGGCTCCTCCGCCTCGGCAGCGGCCGGGTAATCCAAAAACTTAAGTCCGAAATCCGATTGTCCTCGAACTGCATCCATTGAACCCCTCCGATTCCATGTTATCCTAACAAAGCCTGCAACGCAATCGAGCCGGTTAACAAAGCAGGGATCCGTCAGGAACATTAAGATGCACATAATGAAGAATAAAAATAATGGCGCAACTAAGTACCGAGATTCTTCGCCGAAGCTCAGAATGACATTTAGACCTCGGCCTTCTATTTTCAAAGCAATTACCTATCATTCCACGCTTTTCTAAAGGGGGATACAGGGGGATTAGGCGCCTGAATCTTTTTCGGTTGGGGGGCAGGTTAGAAACCTGCCCTACACTTTCCTCTTGATTCTACTGCGAGCGACTTCTATAATCTCAACAGGCGTAAATTTCCTGAAAGAGGGGAGACGGTCATGGCAGAGAAAAGGAAACCTCCTTATATCGAGAAGATTGACGAGCGGGGCAATATAGAGGTATGGATTGTCGACGGCCCATACATTCGCACCAACATCGACGAGGAATTCACCAACTTCGGCCAGCACTACCGTTTTTCTTACATTCCGGTAAACGAGTTCTGGATCGACCGCGAGGCCGAGAATAATGAGCGACAGTTCTTCATTGACCATCTGCTTATGGAGCACCGCCTCATGTCCAAGGGCATGTCTTACAGCGAAGCTATCGTAATTGCCGACCGCACCGAACGCAAACAGCGCCGCCGGGCAGGTGACTTGAAAATCATGACCCACGAAGGGAAGAAATTGCCGGACGGCAAAGATGTTCACGAGAGGCTGTGGCGTAAACTGGAAGGCGGCCTCAGCGTCTGGGTTGTCAACGGCCGGCTGGTGCGCAGCGCTTTCGACATTGACTTCACCGAAGGCGGGCATGATTACGTTTATGAGTTCGTTCCTGAGAACGAGGTGTGGATAGACAATGATATTGAGGAAGCCGAGCGCGGCTACGTGCTGCTGCACGAGCTACACGAGCGAAACCGCATGTCCCACGGCTGGCCTTACAATAAAGCCCACGCTGAATCGAGCCGCCTGGAATACCACTGCCGCCATCATCCCGACGAACTGCACGACAAGCTGGTAGACGAAGGCTGGGTATAAACCACCCTGTGCTCAAATTCGGGCAGACACACGGGTCTGCCCCTACGCACGTGAGGGCACTCGCCTCAACAGGGCCCAGAGCGAAAGTGATAATATCATAGCTGTAGCTGTAGGGCAGGTTTCTAACCTGCCCGCACCAATCGACAGCACAAACCATGAAAAGATAGCGCGGGTGCTCTGTCACCCGCATTACTTGGTAGGGAACAGAGCCCCTACCCTATGGTTTTCTCTTGGTCTGAGAGTAGCAGGTAATGCAAGACGAAGTCATTTTGACTGATGGCTCGATAACGCTCCGGCCTTTCCGGCCTGCCGACGTTTTGCCACTTTATCAGGCAGTGCGGGAGTCCCTTCCCGAGCTCCTGCCCTGGATGCCCTGGGCATATCCCGATTACTCTATCAAGGACAGCAGGAAATGGATCGAGTTATGCGCCAGGACATGGGCTAAAGGCAAAGAGTACAATTTCGCCATAATAAA
This sequence comes from Dehalococcoidia bacterium, assembly GCA_034409195.1. GTDB lineage: Bacteria > Chloroflexota > Dehalococcoidia > SZUA-161 > SZUA-161 > JACWAE01. Next base: position 4,049 of record DAOUMT010000081.1, on the reverse strand, counting down.
TTCCCGGGACGACAGCCTCATCGGCGGCTGCGGCTTGAACCAGGTCAAGCGCAGGGCACGCTTCGCCAACCTGGGCTACTGGGTCAGGAGCGAATACACCAAGAAAGGGGTCGCCACCGCAGCAGCGCTGCTGGTGGCGCGTTTCGGATTCAATGAGCTGAGGTTGACCCATATCGAGATCGGCGCCGCCACCGGCAACATTGCCAGCCTGCGCGTAGCGAAGAAAATGAGCGCTACCCGACAGGGGATTCAAAAGAGAAAGATAGCCTTCCGCGATAAGGTCTATGACAGGGTGGTATTTTTGCTAACGCCGAAAGACATTGAAAACCAGGGATAGGATGTAACAATCGCTATCATCCACAGCCCATGTCACATACTTTAGTGCGTTTCCTCTGTCCCTTTTGGCACTACTCTAGAGGCTGAGTTGGCTTTTTGATTTTTACCATATCTACCTCCCGACACCCTCTGGCTCCCTCCCCACCAAGAACTGGAAAAGCGCTTCATAACTCCGCACTTTTTGCAAACGCCGAAATTCTTCTCGTCTATTAACCAGTGATGGACACATGCCTCGCGCTGGTCGCCGCCGTGCACTGTCCCCTGAACATCCTCCATTTCTCACCTCTCACGGCCATAATATGAAAGCCGCATTGCAATCTAGTATGTCTCAATCGCCATAGCAGGCCCTGTGTTCAATCAACTTAAGAGCACTTCGAGGAAGGCACCCAAAAACAGGGAAAGCCAGGGGGTAACATGATGGAAACCAATGGTAAAGATTTTAAAGAGGAATCGGGCACCATTCCCAACTGCCCGTTATCCTCAACCTAACCCTTCAAACCGCATGAGTGGGGCAGCAGAAGCTAACTGCCCCTTTCATCTCTACCGCCTCGTTTTAGAGTAGCAGTCAGAGCAGTACACCGGCCGCCCGTTTCGGGGCTCGAAGGGGACCTGGGTGCTTTTGCCGCAAGAGGCGCATACAGCGGGATACATTTCTCTCTGCTGTCGGTAGCCTCCGCTGCCATACCCACCACCGCGCTGTTGTTTTCTGGTTGCGCGGCAGTCAGGACAACGCCCGGGCTCATTGGTGAAGCCCTTAGACGCAAAGAACTCCTGCTCAGAAGCACTGAAAGTGAAACTTGCATTGCAATCCGAGCACGTTAGAGTCTTGTCTGCATAGCTCATGGATGACCTCCTTTTATTAGGACCTGGTTGCAGTTTGATCATCCATGGCCTGGGGAATGCCTGACTTGTAGAGCAGGTCGGGGAATAGCAAACTTCGAACAGGTTACTTTGACATAATAACAGATAATTGGGGTTTGTCAAGTCAAGAGTAAAAAAAGCTGGGAGAATAGCGAAACTCACCCCTTTAAAGTCCCCGGTAAACTATATTAGCCTGGAGCGAGCGCTCCAGGCTAGCCAGAGGTATGGGGCAGCCGCACCTGCTCAGAGTAGCCAACCCCAGAAACCGCTTTGCCGTCCAGAGAGCCGGATACAGTTGTCCTGCCTTCCCAGAAGTGGAAAGTGGGTATGTACAGAGACTCAAACATTCGAATCTCCTGCTGAGCATGCCGTGCCCTGAGCACCAAATCCAGGCCGCGAGCCTGCTCTCGGACCCGCCAGAGCACGCCGTACTCTTTGCCGCTCTCAGGAGAAACCCAGGACTCCAATTTTTCCAGCACGATTTCGCGCGTGTGGTAAACCGAGTTATCGGAGAACATCGCGGTCAGGTCGTATGACCTGACCGAATCGTCGGTGTTGACGATGCGCCAGAAAACAAGCTCAGTGTTGCTGTCGAGCTGGACAGCAAACCAGTCCCAGCCTCCCTGGCCCAGGGAGTTAGTCCACTGATGGTCCATCCAGCCTGTGCCCTCGACATCGAGCTTCTGCCCCTCCAGCTCAATACAGCCTTTAGCTTTGAGGTGAGTGAAGGAATAATAATATGAGTCTCCGCCAGACCACTCGCTGACCCCACCGCCGCTGCCCGGAAGAGGAGGCTTATCTGAGACGAGAGCGATATCGAGACCGAGTCCGGCCCCATAAGATTCGAGCCTGTAGGAAAAGGAACGCTGGTCTGTGCGAGACCAGTGGTCGCGACCCCAGTGCAGGTCTAATTTTCGCTCGACACAATGCAGTGCCGAGCCCGAGGCTAAATGGTGAAAGCGCTCCGCTGTAAGGTCAGAGACAGAGAGGGTCCTGAGCCCGAAAGTGAAATAGGCTACCATGGCCCCGTACTCCCGGCCTCCAGAGTCAGTGAGGCCGAAATGCCCGTACCACCACTCCACAGGAAACGCGGGGTGCGCTCCCTCGTCCCGGGGAAATTGGAGCCTCGTTGTACCGGCCTTTTTTCTCACCACAGTTGAATTTTGGCCCGCCATAGCTGCCTTTGTCAAGCTGGCACCGCGGGCCCCGGCAGATGCAATTAGACTGATTCGGTGGTAAACTAGACAAATACCAGAGAGTGCAGATAATCCTCCCCAAGATAGGGGGATTAATTTTGATATTTAGAGCGACGAACATGGGAAAGAAAGGGGTGAAAGATGGCAGACAATCTGGCAATAGTCAACAGGGCCATCGAGGAACATCACACCATCAGAAGGCATGTGAAGCTCGTAGGGGATTCAGTAAGCGACCTGGAGGCTTTGTTCAGCTTACAAAAGGCGCGTCCCGACTGGATTCTCAGCTCACCGGAGACTCTCTCCGAGAAACAGGTTAATCTGCAGCAGACAATAAGCACACTCGGCGATGGCTTGAAAAATCACTTCGGGTTTGAGGAAAGGCTGTTTCCGCCCTTATTCGGTGAATTGCTTATGCAGGCGCTTTTACTGGAACACAATGGGATAAAGAAACAAATAGACGAAGCCGAATCGTTTGTAGCCAATGCTAAATTGGAGGGATTGAGCCGGAGGGAGGTTCTGGCCAAGAAAACTCAAATACAACAAAGGATCGAAGGTATACTCCAGCTTGTGGAGGAGCATGCCAGCAGAGAGGAAACCATCCTGAAGATGTTGAAAACAGCCCTGGAAGCCAAAAAATAATTTCAGGGATATGCGTCCACTGCACAGGCTGCCGCTGCATTCTTTAATTACCTAGGTAGTGGTGCAGACCCACTACCAATTCCTGACCTGACTATCTTGTTTTTTCTGTTTTGTAGTATAATACGATTTAATGCGTTTTTTAGTTTGAAAATGGTTGGTGAGCAAATCGCCAACGTCCGTCGATACAGATAAAAACGTGGCAAAAGAGCAAGCAAGTAATATTGATATAATCGAGCAGGTTGGAATCAAAGCCCTGCCCAGACAACAGGTGCTCATCACGCTGGCCGGCGTCCTGCTGGCTATGTTCCTGAGCTCGCTGGACCAGACAGTTGTGGGCACGGCTATGCCCCAAATCATCACCGACCTCGGCGGATTCACTCAATACACTTGGGTAACCACAGCCTACATTATCACTTCCACCATCGCCATCCCCATTACCGGCAAGCTGACCGATATGTACGGACGCAAATGGTTCTACGTTGCCGGATTAGCAATCTTTGTAGCAGGTTCCCTTCTCAGCGGCCTCAGTCACACCATGACGCAACTCATTTTCTTTAGAGGCTTCCAAGGCATAGGCGCAGGGATAATGGTGGCCAATGCTTTCACCGTCATCGGAGACATTTTCCCGCCCGCAGAACTCGGAAAATATCAAGGTCTTATGGCTAGCACCTTCGGGCTGGCGACCATCGTCGGACCAACGCTGGGCGGATTTGTAACCGACAGACTCTCCTGGCATTGGGTCTTTTTCATCAACATCCCTCTAGGCATCCTGATTATCGTCCTGTTCATATTTTTCTTCCCCCATCTCAAACCGGATGAGCTCAAACATAAAATTGACTATCTGGGCATAACAGCACTGATACTCGCTGTGGTTCCGATGCTGCTGGCCCTGACCTGGGGTGGCATTGAGTATCCCTGGGCTTCTGCCCAAATCATCGGCATGTTCGCTTTCTCAACAATCATGATTCCCCTTTTTATACTTTTTGAGAGCCGGGCTGAGGAAGCCATAATCCCGCT
>DAOUMT010000080.1:0-4462 GCA_034409195.1 Dehalococcoidia bacterium | reverse complement strand
GGTCAGGGTTCACCCCTCATTCGTCCCTGAAGACCTTCTGCTGGCAAATGTGGATGGCGTATTCAATGCAATTCAAGTGGAAGGCGACCTGGTAGGGCGGGTGATCTTCTATGGAAGAGGGGCAGGTTCTTCCCCTACCGCCAGCGCTATCGTCGCCGATGTTATTCAACTGGCGCAAAACATCTACCTCGGGATGCGACCAAGACCCCAACTTAAATTATACAAAGCAAAGAAACTCACTCCTATCTCAGAGATCAAAACTCGCTACTATATGCGAGTGACCGTAGCTGACAGCCCGGGTGTCCTCGCGAAAATCTCCAAGATACTGGGCGACAACATGATCAGCATAGCTTCAGTAATCCAGAAAGAAGCCGATGAACAGGCCGGAACTGCCGAGATAGTAATCATGACCCATCCTGCCAGGGAATCAGCATTTCAAAAGGCTCTGCAAAAGACCCTCAGGTTAGCAGTGGTGAAGGAAATCAGCAATTTCATCAGGGTTGAGGACTGATGAGCAAGAAGCAGTGCCTTCTGGTTAAATACAGGGATTTCCTGCCCGTAACTCCTCAGACGCCTATCATCACTATCGGAGAAGGCGATACACCACTGGTCAGGTCTCAAAGGTTAGAACGAGAAATAGGCTGTGGCGAGCTTTATTTCAAACTGGAGGGATGCAATCCGACGGGCTCCTTCAAAGACCGCGGGATGGTAGTTGCTGTAGCCAAGGCGGTAGAGGCTGGGAACTCCGCCATCATCTGCGCCTCCACCGGCAACACCAGCGCCTCGGCCGCAGCATACGGCGCAGTCTGCGGCCTCACCGTCTTCGTGGTCGTCCCTAAAGGTAACATCGCTCTGGGTAAGCTTGCCCAAGCCATCATTTATGGAGCCAAGGTTATCGCCATAAACGACAACTTCGACAAAGCCCTGCAGCTGGTGAAGGCTCTGACTCAAAAGCACCCCATTGCGCTGGTCAACTCTTTAAACCCAAATCGAATTGAGGGGCAGAAAACTGCAGCCTTTGAGATAATGGATGCCCTCGGGGATGCTCCAGATTATCTCTTCATCCCCCTGGGGAATGCCGGAAACATTACCGCCTACTGGAGAGGGTTTGTGCATTATAAGCAAGCAGGCAAAGCGAAGAGCACACCCAAGATGATGGGATTCGAAGCAGAGGGTTCAGCAGCTATCGTGCGCGGTAAGGTCATCCCCCATCCCAAAACAGTGGCCTCGGCAATACGAATCGGAAATCCTGCCAGTTGGGAAAAGGCAGTTGCCGCTAGAGACGAGTCTGGGGGCGCTATCGACTATGTTACCGATGAAGAAATCATGAGTGCATATAAATTGCTTGCTGTTAAAGAAGGGATTTTCGGCGAGCCTGCATCTGCTGCCTCGGCAGCAGGCCTCATCAAGAAAGCTAAAAGCGGCATTGATTTTTCCGGGAAAAGGGTGGTTTGCGTAATAACAGGTACGGGGCTCAAAGACCCGGATACGGCACTACAAAGCGCCCACACCCTCCCGGAAATACCCGCAGACCTGGAGAGCATTGAAAAGGTGATAGGCAAAGGTTAAGCGCCCTTGGCAAAAGGTACTTAAACCTCCTGAAGGAGAAGCTTTATGATAAATAAAGCCAAGATTGAGAAGGCAGTGGCCGCCATCATCGAAGCTATAGGGGAGAATCCCAAGCGCGAAGGCTTAATCGGCACTCCGAAGCGGATTGCTGAGATGTACGCCGAGGTTTTCGGCGGCATTGACGAGGACCCGGGGGAAGAGCTGCGTGTTGGCTTCGAAGAGGGCCATCAGGAGATGGTAATTCTCAAAGATATACCGTTCTATTCCATGTGTGAACATCATTTTCTCCCTTTCCACGGCCTGGCACATGTGGGCTACATCCCCAACGGCCGTGTTGTAGGCGCGAGCAAGATAGGCAGAGTAGTAGAGATTTTGGCCAGACGGCCACAGCTTCAGGAGCGGCTTACCACCCAAATCGCTAATACCATAGTCTCCGTACTGCAACCAAAAGGCGTTGCCGTAGTCATCCAGGCCGAGCATCTATGCATGACTATGCGCGGTGTTAAAAAACCCGGCAGCAACATAGTCACCTCCGCTATGAGGGGCCTGTTCCAGAAGAACCCGCTCACGCGCTCCGAATTTCTCTCTTTGGTGCAGGGCCGGTAAATAACCAGCACCAGGACTTAAAGATACTAAATGACACTCCATAAAAGAGACCGCAAAGTCATTGAGACCCCTGAGGGAACCGGTCAGGTTCTGAGAGAGGGCAAAGAGGTAGCGAAAGTCAGCTACGCCTTACTTGTTGAAATATTAGAGACAGGAGCAAAGTCATTTGGGATACCAAAGGAAACCCGCTTAAAACACAAGGCCGTCTCGGGCAAGATATCTGTTTTGAGCGGGAACATAATGCTTGCTGCCGACGCCGCTGGCCTATCGGGACCTTTCATTCTGGTCATGGAAGACGGACGGAAGGTCGATTTCTTTATCGATGGTCGCGCTAAAGGAACGAACGCGGCACAACATGAATATGAAATACAGGGCAGCGGCAACAGACTTTAGCTTTAATACTTGTTAACTCGATACTCCTATATTAAACTTGACAAAATTTTTATCAAGATGCTATAGTTACGAACTATCTACAACTCTCTTTATTCCCCTTAAAATATCAAAAAAGGAGGTCCAATGAGCGCCCAGCAGTTCAAGTATTTATTCACACCCATCAAAATCGGGCCATTCACAATAAAGAACAGGATAATGGTATCCCCCCACGGCCCGCTGATGAACGAGTTAGGTCTACCAACCGAGGAATTCATTCACTACGAAATCGAGAAAGCAAAGGGTGGGGCAGGATGGGTATGCATGTCAGTGGGCTATATCATGCCGCGGGACACATGGTTCATGAGACCCAACGGCGGACACTTCGACCGCCATATATGGGCCTGGCAGAAAGAGATAATACCGGGCATGAAGAAGATTGCAAATGGTATTCATGAACATGGAGCCAAGTGCAGCTTCCAGATTTATTCCATCGACCTGGGGAACAAACGGGGCCCATCATGTACTCCGGATGCCAACTTCGCCGACGAGATGTGGGAACCGATAACCAAAGAGGATTTAAAGGAGTATTTTGATTATCACCGTATCTGCTGTGAAAACCTGATGGCAGCTGGTTTTGATGGGATAGACATCCACAACCACTCCGGAATAATTGCAGATTTCCTGTCAGGCACAATTAACAGGCGCACCGATGAATATGGCGGTTCCCTCGAGAACCGCGCACGGCTGCTCATGGAGACCATCGAGCTTACCCGAAAAGTTATCGGGAAAGACAAGTCCATCGGCTACACCCTAACTGTAGACGACCTGCTGCCCGGCTCCATTGTACCGGATGAAGCGGTGCAGCTTGCCAAGTGGCTGGATAAGGATAAGAAGCTGGACTACTTAATTTGCGGCGTAGGCAGGGAGACCCAGTCCATGCACATGTACTTCGGCCCGCACTATCTACCGCCTGCTTACCAGATGTATGCTGTGGAGCAGATCAAAGAGGTGGTGAAGAATATCCCCATAGTCGCTGTGGGAAGGATTAACGACCCGCTGCTGGCGGAAAGCCTGATTGCTGAAGGTAAATGCGATATCGTATCCATGGCCCGGCCGCTTATCGCCGACCCCGAGCTACCCAACAAGGCGAAAGAGGGAAGGCTGGATGATATACGCCCCTGCCAGGGCGACAATCAGAACTGCGTAAAATACATGATGGACGGGCAGCCTATCAGGTGCATAGTAAACGCTACTATTGGCATGGAGCATATGGGGTGGGGCATCGGAGGATTGAAAAAGGCTACCACCAAGAAGAAGGTAGTAGTGGTTGGCGGAGGTCCCGCAGGGCTGGAGGCAGCCAGAGTAGCCGCACTGAGAGGGCACGATGTAACCCTTTATGAGAAAGCCCAGGAATTAGGCGGACAAGCCCTGCAGGCCGAGAAGCTGCCAGGCAGGGAGGAAATGGGCGGCCTCGTCAGATGGCAGAAGATACAGCTGCCCAAGGCTGGTGTGAAAATCGTCACCGGCACTGAGGTGACAGCGCAGATGATTCTGGACATGAAGCCCAAGCCGGATGTTGTGATAGTTGCCACCGGCGCTGAATGGGCGCGTAACGCCTTTTCCGGCCAGAGTACTGCCGAAGTAGTAGGATGGCAACAGGATAACGTGTTCACCCCCAGCGATGTCATCCTGGGGAAAGCTAAGATCGGTAAAAAAGCAGTCATCTGGGATGCCAGGCAAGACATCACTGCTATTGCCATTGCCGAGATTCTTGCCGACAAGGGTGCTCAGGTGCAGATAATAGCACCGACTCCTTTTGTGGGCAGCCTGGACCAGATAAAAGACCAGACTTGGTTCCACTCCATACCGAGAATTCTGAAGAAAGGCGTGGTGCTGACTCCACAAACCTTCTTAT
>DAOUMT010000079.1:0-58954 GCA_034409195.1 Dehalococcoidia bacterium | reverse complement strand
GCTCACAGGGCTTGCCCAGGTCTTGTACCGTGATTTTCTCTGTCATTTCGCATTTTCCTTCTTATCTGAAAATGGTGATTCTACGGCTACCTCGCTCCATTTTTCACCGGTCTGGATATGGGGAGCTGACCAGCTCACAGCGTGGCCGAGACGTTCTTGAATTTTCTGCTCCATCTTGCTTCCCCTGCGGTTTGGAATATCATTCCAGCGTGTGGCGAAGAAGATGACAAATTTGGTTACATAATGCGAAGCCTTGGTGAATGTCATGTAAACCAGGAACAGGGCAAAGAGGACAGCATGGACAATCAACGCCGGGGCAAGATTTATGTTGTGGAAAGTAGCCACGCTCTTGTAGAACTCCCTGTAGTCTGCGAAAGTGGGGTCGAATACTATCCAGACTATCAGACCGCTGAGGAACACCGCAAAGTAAAATATATAGCTGAAATAAAGGCGGGGGTTGGCAAACTTTTTCAGGTCTGCATCAGTTAACCTTCTTACGAGCATGCCGATACTGGCGAGACAGCCAATTATGAAGCCGGCAATCCCGCATCCCAGAGCTATGTAATACAGGGCCTGTCCCAGAGCGTTCGCTGAGGCAGCAGTGGATACATTAAGACCGAAGATCAGACCCAGGGCGCCGAAAGCAATAAAAACGTGGAAAGCGACGATTAAGTAGAACGAGACATGCCAGGGATATAATGTAGACCAGTATTTTCTGTTCCGAGCGTAATATTGTATAAAAAAGAGGTAGTCCTTTATTATGTAGAAGATGTCTTTGATGGTGTTTTTCTTCCTGGTCTTCTTCCACCACTCCAGCTCTTCCAGATAGGACCCGCCGTATTTACTCCCTTTTTCATGTGGAACCGGATAAATCTCCCATCTCAGGTGGACTGGCATTCTGATGTATTTGATGAGCCTGTAGGAGTAAGCGCTGACGATGTATAAATAGGACACAATGATGAAAATTTGCAGTACCATGACAGTGGGTGTACTCACAGATATCCTCCATCTATCTTTCTCGAATGCCAGACGGTGGGCCTAGCCTTGCGGAGTAACTAACCACTCTGAACGTCATCTCACCGGGTTAATAAGGGCGGCATCCCTATTCCCCCTTGTTTAACTTTATTATAACATATAATTTGTTCCCCCAGTTTTTTTGTTTTTCCCTAAATATTATAAAACCTCTGCAATATTCTGCAAGGCTTTCCTGTTTTGGAGAGAAACGCTCGCGCGGGAGCATGAATTCTTTCACATTTGGAAATCGAGTTTGTTGATACGGCGTGCCCAATAAATACTAAAATAGTGCTTGGCAGCGACTCTTCCCCCTTTTCAAAACTTTTGCCTGTCAATTTCGGTACGGTTGGGGTATTGTAATGCCCAGAGTATAAGACGTTTCATCTGATAGCCTTGACACGTCAGCCCTCCTCATGCATTATATAACTATATTAGTGTATACTTATACGCAAAGGACAATTCGGAAATAAGCAATGCGGAAGTGATGGAATAACCCCAACTTTTACCAAAGGAAACGAACTTGCAGGCTAAGGTATTCGGCAGGATACGTACAGCCGTTTTTGGTGGCAATGTCTATGATGCGACTGAGCTTGCGGGGGCGTTTGGCGACCTGGGAACGCTGATCCCTTTCGTCGTCGGGTATATTGCTGTCAACAAACTTGATCCAGTAGGCATACTTGTATCCCTGGGGCTGCTTAAGATTTTCGTCGGTCTGTATTACAAAACTCCAGTCCCCATACAGCCGATGAAGGCCATAGGTGCTGCGGCTATCGCTAATCCCGAGACTATGACACCGGGGGTGATCTGGGGTGCCGGCCTTTTCACCGCTGTAGCATGGATAGTACTGGCTTTGACCGGCGCAGCTGATCTCTTGAACAAGATAATAGGCAAGCCGGTCATGCGCGGCATTATGCTCGGCCTGGGGCTCAGCTTTGTTATTGAGGGACTGAGGATGATGAGAGATCAGTGGGAGATAGCGGTAATTGCCATGGTTATTGCTTTCCTGCTGCTGGCAAGTAAGCGGCTGCCGGCGATGCTGGTCTTGCTGTGTATGGGAATCGCAGCTTCGTTAATTATTGACCATGGTTTGTTGAGTCAGTTGAAGCAAGTATCTGTTCATTTCAAATTGCCACAGCTGGTTTTTGGCCAGATCAGCTGGCATGATCTTCTTATTGGGTCACTTGTGCTTGGAGTGCCTCAAGTCCCTCTGACACTGGGCAATGCAGTTCTGGGCACTACGGCAGAAAACAATGAGCTCTTCCCGAATAAACCGATAACAGTAAAGAAAATTGCTTTAAGCCATGGGCTGATAAATATTGTCAGTCTGGTGCTGAGGGGGATACCGGTTTGTCACGGCGCCGGAGGTATGGCCGGTCATGTAAGGTTCGGGGCCAGAACGGGCGGTGCACTGGTGATGCTGGGCATCATTCTCCTGGTGCTGGGCCTGTTCTTCAGCCAATCTGTAGGGCTGCTCTTCAATATGATTCCTGAAGCTGTGCTGGGTGTTATCCTGTTCTTTGCCGGACTGGAACTCGCTTCTATCGTGTGGGATATCGGAAGGAAGAAAGAGGACATCTATGTTCTGCTGGTTACCGCAGGCATTGCCATCATCAATATTGGTATAGCATTCGTTGCCGGGCTGGCGCTCTATCACGCCCTGCGGAGAAGAGTCGTTAAGGTTTAGTTCAACTCCCCTTCAACTTATCCTTCAGGGAATCGATCTCCCGCCGCAATCGCCTTTGGTTGCGGTAAAGGGTAAATATGTAGATAGAGAGCACAACCCAGATTATAGTATAAGCTGCTATCAGGTAGTCCATTTAGTTCCTTTCTTCCATATATTGCTTCAATTTTTTTATCTCATCTGTATCGTGTCTGAGCGAAGTTCTCAGGATAAGTAAGCTGACATACAACAGAGTGAAGGCGACAATGGAGACCATAAGAGTCAGCATCATGGAGCCTGTTAACCCGCCTTCGAATATGAGCGGGCTGGGGTGCTGAGTTGGCCAGAGAACAATAGCCAGGGCAACTATGGGGACGTCCAGAAAACCGATAATGCCTACCACTGCAGCATATCTGGCGCCCTGGGATTCCTCCGTAGCATACACAGTCACAAGGTGGTAGGCAAGGTAGATAAACCACAGGATAAGGGTAGTGGTAAGGCGGGGGTCCCATGTCCACCAGGTCCCCCACGCTGGCTTGTCCCAGATTGTACCCGCTATAAGGACCAGAGTGGTGAAGATCAAGCCAATTTCTGCTGAGGAACGGGCCAGCCTGTCCCATTTCTTGTCCCTCCGCAGCAGGTAGAGAATGCTGCATACAAAGACAACCGCAAAGGCAAGAAATGCGTTCCAGCCCAGAGGAACATGAAAGTAGAATATCCTCTGCACTACGCCCATTGTCTGCTCAGTGGGTACGTAAACAAAGATGAGGAACTGCGCTGCCAACATGGTCAGGAAGGTGAGTCCGAGAAGGCCATTGATGATACGCGCATTTTGTTTCCGGCTCTTCATTTGTTCTTGCTTTCTCATTCCTCGATTACAAACTCGAATACCAGCGGTGATACTGCCAGGAAGATTACATCGAAAGCTGCCATCACTCCCAGCCACGATGCTATAGCACCCCAGGATTCGCCTGATAGAACGAGCGCGGTGGATTTTATGGCTGCAATGATTACTGGCGATGCTATGGGAAGGAAGAGAAGGGGCATCATCACCTCTCGTGCCCTGGTGTTGACTGCCATGGCTGAGAACAATGTTCCCACAGCAGCGAAACCGATGGTGGCAAGAAGCGCAATGACTGCCAGTTGAGGTGGAAAACCCGACTGGTCGAGAAGGACGATGAAAACAGGCAATATGATTATCTCTACCACTATCATAAAGACCAGGATACTGAGCATTTTCCCCAGATAGAGGATACTTCTATCTACTGGACATAACATCAGCCCCTGAAGGCAGCCCTTGTCCTTCTCTATGATAAAAGAACGGCTCAAGCCTAATACCCCGGCAAAGGTAAGGGCAACCCAAAGGATACCCGCAGCAAACGAGCCATTATTCTCGCCTGGCTCCAGGGTGAAGCTGACCACTACTATTACGAGCAGTGCGAAGGCAATCAGCGAGGTTGCAATCTCCTTCGTTCGCATCTCAGAGGTGATATCCTTCCACACTATGGCCAGAGTTTTGCTGGCAGCACCTCTCAATTCTTCACCCCTGTATGTTGGTAATAGGCTTCTCGCAGGCTGCCGAGGTTCTGTTGTTTGGTTCCTTCATAAGCAATCTTGCCATCGGCCATAATTATTACGCGGTTGCTCAGGGCTGCCCCCTGTTCCAAACTGTGGGTGGTCATAATTACAGTGCGTTGTCTGGTGAGTGTCGAAATAATGATGTTGGCAAGCATAGCGCTTGCCTGTTGGTCCAGGCCAGTGCCCGGCTCATCGAGAAGCAGGATGGGCGGGTCGTGAATCAATGCCCGGGCGATAGCCAGCCGCTGCTGCATTCCTCGGGACAGGGTGCGTACGGGCTCGTGCAGGCGGGATTCAAGTCCGACCTGCGTCACCAGTTGGTTTATCCTGTTTTTCAAATCGATAACCTCGTACATCTTACCATAGAATTTCAGGTTCTCGTAGGCGCTTAAGTCATCATACAACAGCGTCTGGTGAGAGACGACCCCGATTCGGTTCCTGACCTTGACTGCATCTTCACTTAAATTGAATCCGGCCACTGATACGTCGCCTGAGGAGGGTTTGACTATGGTGGCTAACACCTTGAGTAAAGTGGTCTTACCGGCTCCGTTGGGGCCGAAAATGGCAAGGAAATCACCCCATTTGACGCTCAGGTCTATGCCCCTCAGGGCGTAATGTTCACCATAGACCTTAGTCAGCCGTTTGACCTCGATGGCGTTCCCATCCGTCTGTGCAGCCATAACATCCATTATTAACCGGAACTCCTGCTACGTGTCCATTTGGTCAGGCAAATCTTTTCTCCTCTTTGGCGTCCAAAGGGCAATGATACCTCCGAACATAAGAAATCCGCCGCCAATCCATATCCATTTTACAGCCGGTCTGACCATTATGGTAAATTGGGCGGTGTTATCGTTGCTCCACCCGGCCAGAATGACGTATAAATCTTCGCGCAGTGTAGACCGGATGGCGACTTCGGTCACCGGCTGCATGGAGTTGATGTAAAATACCTTCTCGGGCGTGAGTTGATCGATAACCTGCCCGCCATTTTGCACGGACACGATGGCTCTCACATCGTATGTGGAAGATGTGGAGCGACTCTCCAGGTCGTCATAGGTAAGAGTGTACTGGTTCAGATTTGTTGACTGCCCGGGAGAAAGGGAGACATTCTTCTGTGCTGTCAAGGCCGAAGAGCCGATAACGCCGACAGCGATAAGGATAATACCTAAATGGATTACCATCGCGCCGTAACGCACTCTGCTCCCGCTGAGTGACCCTGCGAGCGCTTTGACAGGATTCTCGCCCCTTGCCTGGCTCCGCGCCTTTATCATGCGGTACGACTCGATAAGAATAGTGCAGGCTGCAAAGAAACACAAAGCAAAAGAAATTGCAGCCCAGCTTGCTATCGACGTGGCGAGCACCAGTGTTATACCCAGTATGACGGATATTATCAGTGGAAGGCTTAACCTTCGCAGTAAGGTCAGGGCTGCTTCATGCCGCCATCCTGTGAGGGTGCAGATTCCGATGAGCAGGATTATCACCAGGAAGATAGGGCCGACTACTACGTTGTAGAAAGAAGGTGACAGGTTGGCTTTACTCCCGTTTGCCAGTTGGGTGATAAGAGGGGCTAGTGTTGCTATTAAAACAATGGCGGACGCAATAATGAAAATGATGTTGATGGCTTGAAAACCGTTTTCTTTGGAGACTATGGGGCTTGGTTTCCGGTCACCCTTGAGAAGGTTGCGGCGGCTGAAGAGTAAAACCAAAGGAATAATCAGACATAATGCTATGAAGCCAAGTAATGCCGGCCCTATGCCTGTGTTGTTGAAAGCATGTACCGAGGAAAGCACGTCCGTCCGGGTGATAAAAGTAGCGAGAATGGCCAGGTTGAAAGCAACAATGGCGAGGCCGATAGTCCAAGTCCTGTTTCCTCCTTTTGTACGCTGCAGGATTATGGAGTGAAGCAAAGCAGTTGTTGCCACCCAGGGTATAAACGACATGTTCTCTACAGGGTCCCAGCCCCAGTATCCTCCCCACCCCAGCTCGACGTAAGCCCACCAGGCCCCCAGCACATTGCCTATGCTCAGGAATATCCAGGCAATCAATGACCATCGTCTCAGATCGACCAGCCAGTCACGGTCTTTCCTTCTGGCTATCAGAGCAGCCATAGCAATAGCGAAGGGAAGCGTCAATGCAGCGAATCCAGCCAGCAGAGCCGGCGGATGGAAAATCATGCCCGCGTTTTGCAGCAAAGGATTCAGTCCGTTGCCATCAGCCGGTACCACAGATAGCTTCGCGAACGGGTTGACAATAAAAGCGAGCAATAGCAAAAAGAAGGCAACAGCCAGCATCACCACTGATGAAGCATAAGGGAGCAGCTCTCTGGTAGTCTTTCTTCTCCAGAGCACCATGACCACTGCAAGGAAAGTGAGTAGCCAACCCCATAATAGCAGCGAGCCGGCGTTACCGGCCCAGAAGGCACTGAACAGGTAGGGCCAGGACATATCTCGGCTGGTATACGAGGCAACATACTCCAGCTGAAAATCATGGGCCATCAGGGCATAGATGAGGACTATCGCAGATAAGGAAACCAACCCGAAAACGGCAAATACACCGATTTGGGCAGTGGCTGTCAGTTTCGAGTTTTTCCGCATCTGCCCCCAGAATAAGGCAGCTGCTGTGCAGATAGAGACAAAAAAGCCCAGAGCTAACGCAATATAACCGATATCAGCCACAGACCAAACTCCTGCTCACGCTGCATGGACAAACCTAACTCGAAGGCTCGTATTTGGACGGGCATTTGGTGATTAGCTGGCTTGCATGGAACACTCCCTGTTGGTCGCTTTTACCTTCTACCACGATATCAGTGCCCTCTTTGAATGTATCGGGTACGACACCCTGATAGACGACAGGAAGGCTTGTGTTACCGTCAGCCATAATGAAGCTAAGGGTGAAATTCTGGCTATCTTGGTTCACAGAGCCAGGGACGACCTCACCGACTACCCGCACCTGTTTGCCAGCATAGGAATCACTTTGTGCCACGAATTGGCTCACAGTAATATCGTATGTGGCGAATTTGCTGAAACCTATATAGGCCACGAAGGCTATGGCTATTAACACGATCGCGCCGACGAAGATAAACCGCTTTCTCTTCAGCAGCGGGACGTTCTTTCTATGGGACGCCTGCTCAGTTTGTGTCTCCTTCATCCTTCATCTTCACCTCCTCCCCCGGCTTTTGCAGGGGACTGCTTCATGCTCCACAGGCACCAAAAGCCACAGAAGCTGCAGCGAGAGTTTTATCAATGTCTTCCTCAGTATGGGCTAAAGATGTGAAAACTGCTTCAAATTGCGATGGCGGCAGATAGATACCTTGCTCCAGCATGTGATTGAAGAAACGGGCGTAGAGAGCTGTGTCCGAAGACAGAGCTGAGTCGTAGTCGGTCACATCGCCGGGGTTGAGGAATGGGGTCAGCATAGAGCCTGCCTGGGTGGCTGACAGCCGAACTCCGGCCTTTGCCGCTGCTCTCTCCAGCCCTTGAGCCAGCAGAGCAGTTTGCTTATCCAGCTTCTCATAGGTGCCTGGCTCACGCAGAATATTCAGGGTCTCAATCCCGGCAGCCATAGCTAAGGGATTGCCTGACAGAGTGCCAGCCTGGTATACGGGCCCGAGAGGAGCCACCAGTTCCATGATATCCTTTCGCCCACCATAGGCGCCTACGGGCAGGCCTCCACCGATAATCTTGCCCAGACAGGTCAGGTCGGGTGTCACCCCATATAAGCTCTGCGCTCCGCCGTAGGCAAGGCGGAAGCCGGTTATCACTTCATCGAAAATAAGCAAGCTGCCGTTGTCAGCAGAAATACGGCGCAAGCCTTCCAGGAAACCGGGCTTGGGCAGCACTACGCCCATGTTAGCTGCCACTGGCTCAATGATGATAGCTGCGATCTGTCTGCCGAAGCGGCTGAAAATCTTTCTTACCCCTTCCAGGTTATTATAAGCTGCGACGATGGTGTTTCTGGTATAAGCCTTCGTCACGCCGGCGCTGTCGGGCAGACCCAAAGTCGTAATTCCTGACCCTGCTTTAGCCAGAAGGCCGTCGGAGTGTCCGTGGTAACAGCCGGAGAATTTCAATATCTTGTCCCTGCCTGTGAAGGCCCGTGCCAGCCGAAGGGCGCTCATAGTAGCTTCCGTGCCTGAATTGACAAAGCGCACGAGCTGCATGGAAGGCATGGCGCTGGTTATCATCTTGGCGAGGATGGTTTCTCTTTCTGTAGGCGCGCCGAAGCTAGTTCCTTTTTCGATGACGCTATTTAGGGCAGCGACTATTCGCGGATGGGCATGGCCCAGGATAAGCGGTCCCCAGGAGCAGACGTAGTCTATGAAAGCGTTGCCGTCAACATCGTAGATATGAGACCCCTGCCCCTTACTGATGAAGAGCGGTCTGCCGCCCACGGCGCGAAAGGCCCTCACCGGGCTGTCGACTCCGCCGGGAATATAGCGCTTTGCCTCGGCGAACAGCCTGTCGGAGCCCTTTCTGTCTAGTCCTGCCCCTATATCGGTATGCCCTATTTCAACCAACGGGCTGCCTCCTTCGCATGGTAGGTGATGATGAGGTCTGCGCCTGCCCTCTTTATCGCCGTAAGCACCTCCCTGACGCAGGCTTTCTCATCGAGCCAGCCTTTTCGGGCGGCTGCCTTGACCATGGCGAACTCACCGCTGACATTATAGGCGGCTACAGGGTAGTGGAAACGATAGCGCACGTGGGCGATGATATCCAGATAGGCAAGCGCCGGTTTGACCATAATGATATCAGCCCCCTCCTGTATATCCAGCTCCACCTCGCGTAGAGCCTGGCGCATGTTGGGAGGGTCGAGTTGATAGGGGCGGCGGTCACCGAAGCGCGGAGCGCACTCAGCCGCCTCCCGAAAAGGTCCGTAGAAGGCCGAGGCATATTTGGCTGCATAGGATAGGATAATGGTGTCCTTGAATCCATTGGCATCCAGTTCGCTGCGGATGGCAGCCACCTGGCCATCCATCATAGCGGAAGGTGCTACCATATCCGCTCCTGCTTCGGCATGTGACAGGGCAGTCCGGGCTATAAGCTCCAGAGTGCTGTCATTATCTACATGCCCGTCTATTACCACCCCGCAGTGCCCGTGCTCGGTATACTCGCAAAGGCAGACATCGGTGACTATGACCATTTCCGGCACAGCCCGCTTAATCTCCTTGATTGCCTTCTGGACAACTCCTTTTGCGTTGTAGGCGCCGGAACCTATTTCATCCTTGGTTTGAGGTAAGCCGAAGAGCAGTATGGCCGGGATGCCCAGCTTCGCTATGCTCTCGGCCTCTTTAGCCAGAAGGTCAGAGGAAAGATGGAAATTACCTGGAAGAGAGGAAATCTCCTTCCTGACGCCGCGTCCCGGGACGATGAACAGAGGATAGATAAGATCGTTCACATGCAGCGTGGTCTCTTGCAGCATCTTTCTGAGTGCATCGGTGCGGCGCAAGCGGCGAAGTCTAAGCTGAGGAAATGAAGCCACTAGGAAACCTCCTCGCCTTTTCGGCAGTCCTCGATTATGGCTTGAACCAAGCCGGGTATAGTATGCTCTTTTGCTACCACATCTACGCGCACACCCAGCCTGGCAGCAGTTGCCGCTGTGACAGGTCCGATACAGGCAATCCTGGTCCGGTTCACAGCTTCCCACTTTGAGCCGAGCAGGTAAACCAGATGCTCAACTGTGGACGAGCTGGTAAAGGTAGTGATATCAATTTCACCCGCAAGCAACATTTGTTTACCGTCCGCTGTGCCTGATTTTGGTGAAACGGCTCGATAGATGGCTATCTCATCTATTTTAGCTCCAAGTTCACTGAGCCTGTTAGCCAGTTCAGGTGTGGCACCTGCCGCTCGCGGCAGGAGAATACGCTTACCTGATAGGTCTTCGTCCTTGAAGCTGTCTGCTATAGCCTTGCTAACATACTCGCGGGGGATGCGGTCAGCTATGAGTCCGAAGCGCTCCAGGGCAGCGGCCGTAGCGGGGCCGATGGCGCATAATTTGATTTGACCCAATGCCCTCACATCGCGGCCCAGTGCGCGCAGACGTCCAAAGAAGATTTCGACACCATTAGCGCTGGTGAAGATGAGCCATAAGTAGTCTGACAGGCGGCTAATAGCTCGGTCAAGCTCTTTGCTGTCAGGGATAACCTCTATCTCAATGGTGGGTAATTCTACCGCGAAGGCACCGTGACGGGCAAGGAGTTGGCTCAGGATACTGGCCTGCTTTCTTGTCCTGGTCACCAGCACCCGTTTACCGAAGAGGGGTTGGTTATCGAACCAGCTCAATCGCTCCCTGAGCCGTACCACATCTCCGACCACGATTAACGCCGGGGACTCGATACCGCTGTTGGCGGCTTTGGCAGCGATATCGGCGATCGTGCCCACAATAGTCTGCTGGCGAGGTGTGGTACCGTCTCGAATGACAGCGACTGGAGTCGACGGTGAACGACCGTTCTTTATCAACTCATCGGCTATCTGCGCCAGATTGCCCATCCCCATAAGGAAAACCAGGGTATCAGCACCGGTGGCTAGCTTATCCCAGGCAATGCTGGAATCACCCTTGGTGGGGTCCTCATGCCCTGTAATTATAGCTAATGACGAAGCGAAACTGCGATGAGTTACCGGTATGCCAGCGTAAGCGGGCACCGCCGTCGCGGAAGTAACGCCGGGGACTACCTCGAAGGGGATATCATTTTCCGCCAGAGCCTCGGCCTCTTCACCGCCGCGTCCCAGAAGAAAGGGGTCTCCCCCTTTGAGCCTCACAACAGTCTTACCCTCTTTGGCCTTGTTTACCAGAAGCTGGTTTATTTCAGGCTGTTTAAGGGTGTGATGTCCCGCTTTCTTGCCCACATATATCAACTCCGCTTTGGCCGGAACCTCTTCGAGCAGACGGTTGTCTATTAACCTGTCGTAAATGACAACATCAGCCTCAGCCAGATACCTGGCAGCCTTGAGTGTGATGAGTTCAGGGTCACCAGGCCCGGCGCCCACGAGATATACTTTGCCCTTCACTGACTCGTAGATAGCGGCGTCTCCTCAATAAGCTTTGCAGCACCCATATCTAACAGCTTCTCAGCCAGCTTCTTACCGAGCTCGTCGGGCATCTGCCGCGAGCCCGTTAGTTTTGCTCTGATGGTCTTGCCCGATAGCAATCCTGCTACCATCCCCTCTATCTGCAGTATATCACCTTCCACGCGCGCCATAGCAGCTATGGCAGACCGGCAGCCGCCACCCAGAGTGCGCAGGAATGCACGCTCAGCAGCAGTGGTCTGCCAGCTAACTTCATCATTTACTATAGCTACTGTTTCTGCTGCCCCGTCTCCTGCTCTCGTTTCTACTCCCAGTGCTCCCTGGCATGCCGCGGGCAAAAAAAACTTGACAGGTAAGTATTCAGTCACTTTGTCCTGCCATCCCATGCGTTCCAGAGCAGCAGCAGCGATAATAGCCCCATCTAACCCTCCGGGACATACCTTGCTCACTCGTGTATCGATATTACCTCTCAACGGACATGCCTCGAGGTCGGGACGGAAAGCCTGCAGTTCCAGAGCCCGTCGCTGGCTGCCGGTACCGATGCGTGCCCCGGCAGGTAATCGGGATAGAGTCTTGCCTGAGCCTGAGACCAGGGCGTCCCGCGGGTCCCGTCGCACTGGCACTGCTGCCAATTGAAGCCCGGGGTCAAGCTGGCTGGGCATATCCTTAAGGCTATGCACGGCCACATCTATCTTGCCCTTGAGCAAGGCGTTTTCCAGTTCCTTTACGAAGACTCCGCGTCCGCCTATTTGGCTGAGGGGGGATTTGCGGTCTCTATCGCCCTGAGTTCTTATCTTAACGAGGCTGAGTTCAAGCTGAGGCACTGCATTTCTCAGTTGCCCTATGAGTTCCTCTGCTTGTATCACTGCGAGCCTGCTGCCCCTGGAACCGACTACCAGCCGCTTTGCTGCTGCCAAACCATCAGACCTCTAGGTCGAAAATTTCCTTAATAGCTTGAATATTATGTCCATTCTGTTTTTTGAGACATGAGATAGGTTTGTGCAGCAGATTTTTGACTATGGCTCGCGTCATGGCATCCAGACGCACCCTATCCTCCGCGGATAGGTCGTGGATTTCTCCCAGGGCTCTGGATAGTTGAGCGGTGCGTATTTCTTCAGCCCTGTCTACCAGTGCCTTGATAATGGGTGTCATATCCCGCGTATTGCGCCAGTCCATAAACTTGCTTACTTCAGCATCGATAATGGCTGTTGCCTTCGTTGTTTCCTGCTCTCTGAGCTGAAGGTTCACCTCGGCCACCGAGCTGAGGTCATCTATGTTATACAGGGTGACCCCGTCTATGTTCTTAACCTTCGGGTCTATGTTACAAGGCACAGCGCTATCGATAGCCATAAGTGGACGTGATGGGCGAGCCCCCATCACCTGGCGAACAATAGGGGGCTTGATGATGTAATGTGGGGCAGCACTGCAACCGATAAGTATATCGGCCTGGCTCAGCGCCTCGCTCAGCTGTTGGAAGGGGATAGCGGCACCTTTCACTTCAGCCGCCAGAGCGGCTGATTTCGAGTAGGAGCGGTTTGCTACTGTGACCTGGCATGCCCCAACCTTGACCAGCGCCTTGGCCGCCAGCGTTCCCGCCTCACCAGCACCGATCAGAAGTACCTGACGGTGCCCCAGGTCGCCAAATAGTTTTTTTGCCAGCATCACTGCTGCCGAGCTAACGGAGGCAGCATTTTTGCTTATATCGGTCTCCTCCCGCACCTTTCGGCCAACTCTGACTGCCTGTCCAAAGAGTTCGAACAAGGAATAACCAACGAGGCCGCTGCTCTTAGCCTCCTCCGCTGCCCGTCTCACCTGGCCCAGCACCTCATATTCACCCAGTATCATGGACTCCAGCCCCGCTGCTACCCGGAAAAGGTGGCTCACTGCTTCTTTCTCCCAGAGGGTATACAGGTGAGGCGTGAGTTCCTCAGTTGGTA
Organism: Dehalococcoidia bacterium; assembly: GCA_034409195.1. GTDB lineage: Bacteria > Chloroflexota > Dehalococcoidia > SZUA-161 > SZUA-161 > JACWAE01. The sequence goes on along the minus strand of DAOUMT010000079.1, from coordinate 45,746 downwards.
TTCCACTCTGAGCACTGAGAAATTCAAGGGCCTTGACGGAAGAAGATTTCGTGCCACAAGTTGTATACACTTCTGTGCGGTTACAGGTAGAGAGAATAACACCCTGGTTCATATATTTGGGGAGCGTTTCCAGAGCATCTTTCAAAAGGCTGGGACTTAAAGCTACTCTCTCCCTAAGAGAAACGGGTGCCGTCTTGTGGTTCAGCCCTACAACCGCGATTTTTTCCTTCGTCATAGCTACCGTGTTGTACTTTCTGCGGCGAGCAGGTCGTCAACGAGTTTTTGGCGCGCCTCTTTAAGCTGGCCTTTCTTTATCATCTCTATTAGTATATCAATATCAAGGCATCTCTGCCAAACATCGCTGTCCACCGGACTCCGTCGTTGAGCTAGTTCCTGTCGTACTTCTGAGACAAGTGTTACCAGGGAAGCGTACTCTGCAGGTAAAGCTTGCTCCAGCAGCGTGCGAAGCTTGCGGGCCAGCGCCGGGCTCTTACCTGACGTGGAGATTGCAATTGTGATGTCGCCGCGGCGCACCATTGACGGAACGATAAAATCCGAGTGCCTGGGGTCATCAACGACATTTACCAGCACCCCCTGTTTTCTGCATTGCTCTGCTATGGCAGCGTTGGCAGACGGGTCATCGGTAGCAGCGATAACCAGGAAGGCTCCTTTAAGGTCGCCTGCGCGGTAATTCCGGTTAATCGTTTGAATGGCACCCTGGTCCGCAAGATGGTGCAACCTTCGGCTTAGCGTCGGACTTATCACTGTCACCGATGCCTGGTGTTCAAGAAACATGTCGACCTTGCGCTCTGCCACCGAACCTCCACCAACCACTATGCACCTTTTGCCTTTCAAATCCAGGAAGATAGGATAGTAACTTGCCATCATACTTCTCAGTCAATGAAATACCTGACAGTGCGTCTGAGGTACTCCTTAATGCTATAGAGAAGAACATAATCTTTGATTCCGGTCTCCTCAGAGATGCGGAGCGCCAGGGAACCGCAGTCCTCTCTGCTATGTCCATGGATCATGGCATATACATTGTAATGCCACTCCGGTGCGGTTCGCCTCTCGTAGCAATGACTCACCTGGGAGTGACTTGCTATGGCCTGTCCTACTTGAGCCAGCTTATCCGGTGCCACCTTCCAACAGGACAGTGCATTAGATGAAAAGCCAGCCTCGCGGTGATTTAAGCGGGCGGCAAAACGTCTCATGACCCCTCTCTCCCTGAGAGAAACCGCCCGGCGCAGAAATTCGTCGATGTCCATACCCAGATGGGCCGCCATTTTATCGAAGGGGCGTCTTTCGAGAGGTAAGTCCCGTTGCAGCTCCCGCACCAGCCCTTTTTCGCCCTCGCTTAAACGTCCTGGGGTTCTATTCGGAGGCTGGACTTCCTCTTCGGAGAGCCGCTCCTCACACTCGTCCAGCATGTTGAAGTATACCATAATTTTAAATACCTGGCGAGCAGGCAGGGACAGGGTGTGCTCAGCAGCGACAGCCTCTCCGAGTTGAGCAGCAACAGCATCAAGACCAGTATCCCTGGGTGCGCTCAAGGTGAACCAGAGATTGAAATAATGGTCCCGCAGGTAATTGTGGCTTACTCCTGCCTGACGGTTGATAAAAGCGGCTGTTTCCTCCACATGCTGCTCGTCCACATGCATAGCCACCAGAGTACTGTGATAGCCCAGCCGAGCTGATTCGAAGACAGCGTTGATGATGCGGATGATTTTCTCGTTCTTGAGTTCTTGCAGGCGCTTGAGCACCTCGCCTTCGCTGATATCCAGAATGCTGCCCAATTCGGCAAAGGGTTCGCGGCAAAGCGGGAACTCTGACTGCACCAGGTTCAGTAATTTTTTATCGGTAATATCCAGCAACATATCAATTATCACCGTTTGGTTGATAGAGACAATACGGTTCAGCCGCCAGGTAGTCCCCTGTCGCCTCATAGGCACGGGCACGGCAGCCGCCGCAGACTGCCTTGTACTTGCAAAGGCCACATTTGCCTTTAATCAGGGAGTAGTCACGCAACCGGTTAAACAATGGTGAATCTTGCCATATCCGGTGGAATGGCTGTTCCCTAATATTCCCTGCTTCCACGTCAAGGTAGCCACAGGCCTGCACCCGCCCGACATGTGATATGAAACAGAAGCTGATACCTCCGAGGCACCCCCTGCTCACCGCATTCATGGAAGCGTGGCCGGGATGCCGTACGTTTGTATCGGGTGAGGATAGCTTCTGCTCCGGGGAGCGTCTCAGCATCTCCTGTTGTTGTATTACGCGCATATAGCTGGGGGCATCGGTAGGTTTGAAGAAGAGGCGATTGCCGAGCTGCTGCTGTTTCTCATAGATTTGGATAAGAAGCTGCTCGTAATCTTGCGCTGAGAGGACATGTTCCTGGAGGCCTTTGGCGCGGCCGGTCGGTACTAACAGGAAGGGATGAAAGGCCACCGCCCCCACATTTAGGGCCAGAGAGACCAGGTCATCCAGATAGTGAGCGTTGAGACGGGTGATGGTGCTGTTAATCTGGACTTCGATGCCTGCGTTGCGGGCACACTCTATCCCGGCAAGAGCGGCATCGAAGGCTCCGCGCGAGCCCCGGAACTTATCTTGAAGCTCTCGATTGGGAAAATCCAGGCTTATACCCACTCGTGAGATAGGGACCTCCTTCATCTTGGTGGCTATTTCCTTTGTTATGAGAGTGCCATTGCTCCCCACCACAACCCGGATTCCTTTGCCTGCTGCATACCCGGCAATGTCAAAGAAGTCCTCCCTTTTCAGCGGCTCGCCTCCGGTGAGGATAAGTATCGGCCGTCCTACTTTGAGGATATCATTGATGAGGGCAAAGCATTCCTGGCAAGACAGCTCTCCAGTATAGGTGCCGCTGCCAGAGGAACCCCGGCAGTGCGCGCAATGGAGGTTGCAGCTTTTCGTTATCTCCCAGGCTACCAGCCGCGGTTTTGCCTGGTCGTTTCCCCCCGACGGTGATTCGCTTTCAGTCAAAGTCCGATCTCCTCATCGGTGAGATAACAGGCAGGATCATCGGCCCAAACATCGCCGTATACTGATTCTGCTCGTACCCGCAGGTTGCCGTTGCACAAATCGAGATACTGACACCGCCCGCAGCGCCCTTTGAGCAAGGGTTTACGGTTCCTCAGACCCTGCAGCAATGGTTCTGAAGTATCAGACCAGATATCGCCGAATTTTCGCTGCCGCACATTGCCCAGCGAGTAGTGCCACCAGAACTGGTCGGGGTGCACGTAGCCCAGGTTGTCTACCGCTGCAATGCGGATTCCCGAGTTGTTGCCCCCGTTTCGCCGCAGTAGCTCGAGAACTCTGGAGGCTCTATCTGGATTCTCGCGTTTCACCTTCAGATACAGGTATACACCATCGGCGTGGTTATCAACGGTTAAGATGTCCTTGTCCAGACCGCGTCGGTGCAGGTCCAGGGTTCTGTCAAAGATAAGGTCTACGGCCTCTCGCGTATCCTGAGGTGATATATCTTGAGCTTGCATACTGCTCCCGCGTCCGGCATAGGCCAGGTGATAGAAGCAGATGCGGTCAATTCTCTCACGCTCCACAAGGTCAAATATGGCTGGTATCTCCCGATAGTTGTGCCGTGTGATGGTCAGCCTCAAGGATACCCTTTGTTTAAGAGCCACCAGCCGCCGGAAACCCTCCAGGGCAGCTTCAAAAGCACCTTCCTGACCACGGAAATGGTCGTTTACGGCTCCAATACCGTCGAGACTTATGCCTACCTCGCCAAACCCTACTTTGATTATTTCCTCAGCCAGTTTATCGGTGATCAATGTACCATTGGTGGAAAGGACAACCCTGATTCCCAATTCCTTCGCCCGTCCAGCAAGTTCAATGATGTCCTTTCTGAGTGTAGGTTCGCCTCCGGAGAATAGAATGACAGGGACTTTAAAGTCTGCGAGGTCCTGTAAGAAGGCTTTGCTCTCTTCGGTGGTCAATTCATCCCGGTAAACCTTGTCTTGAGACCGGGCATAGCAATGAAGACATTTCAAATTGCAGCGTCGAGTGCAGTTCCACACAACTATAGGTGGCTGTGGTGCTCCATAGCGAAGATTGTCGCCAGGCGAACTGATATTGCAGAGTAGTTTTGAAACGGAAATCACGTGTGCTCCTGGGGGCTGACGGATTCAGTAGTTTTCTCATTGATTAGGGTGCCGAAAACCTAAAAGGTTTTCGTTGTAATAATCAAGAGTTTCCCTGATCTGCTTTATACCCTCACCGCTTCCTGTGTTTGTCTCGACTTTCCTCTCAAATATATCCCGCAGTGGTAGACACCGACTGCGGGCCATCATACTGTCCTCCGAACAGAGGGCATCATTTATCCCCAAAGCTGATAGTTTTCCTTTCCTTGAAGGCCAAAACGGGCACTTCGACAGTTACTGTTGTTCCCTTGCCTTCGTTGGATGTCAGCGTTAGAGTTCCGCCCAGCAATCTGGCTCGCTCGTACATTCCTGCCAGTCCCAGCTTTCCCAGGCCAGCCAGATCTCCTACCCTTTTCGGTAATCTAAAACCGCTGCCGTCGTCTTTGATATTCAGTTTGACCAAAGCATCGCTAAACTCTATGACAAGTTCTGCGGACGAAGCATGGGAATGGCGCCAGATGTTCCTCACTGCCTCCTGTGCAATACGAAATAGCATCACCTCTTCCTCAGGCGCAAGCCGCCTTGATTCGCCGGTTACCTTGAAACTAGTAGTAATTCCTTGTTTGTTCAGATCGTCAGCCAGCAGTTCCAGCGCAGGCAGCAGTCCGAGGTCGTCCAGCACCGACGGGCGCAGGTCGTGGCTGAAACGGCGTATCTCCTGCACTGCAACTTCGATTTGTTTTTTGAAGCTGCGTACGGCTTCAACGCTCTCCTCCCATAACGCATCGCTGGAAGTGATCTTCTCCAACTGACGCGAGATAGCAATTAGATTTTGCAGAGTTTCATCATGCAATTCCCTAGCGATTCGCTTACGTTCTTCCTCCTGAGCCCGGGTGACCTGCTGCAGGTAATAGCGAAGGTTTTGCTGCAGTTGTCTCTCTTCCGTTATATCTCGGGCGCAATGCTGGAAACCGACTATTTCGCCATCGTGAGCTATCAAGCTTGTTGTAATCTGGACGAGAGCCTTCGTTCCACCTTTCTTAATCAGTTCTCCTTCACAACGATGTTCAACATGCTGGTCCAGAATTAATTTACGCTCTGTCTGCTCGATACTCGACCGGCTGCACTCGGGAATCAGTTGGCAGATATGTACATTAAGTAATTCATCTGACGTATAACCGGTGAGCTTTTCGCATGCCTTATTCGCAGCGAGCAGATTGCCATCCAAATCATGCAGCCAGATAGCATCATAGGCGTTCTCGAAAAGGTCTCGATATTTTTCCTCGGACTGTCGCAATAACGTTAGCGCCTGTTCCATCTCCTGGTAAAGTATAGCATTCTCGAGGCCAGCTCCGAGGGCGTTTCCAATACTGCTCAGCAACGCCACTTCAGCCATCTGGAATTTCCCCGGCTTGCGCCTGGCAACACAGATGGTTCCCACCATTTTGCCTCTGGACCGCAAAGGAACAATAAGCTGTGACCTTATTCCCTCGACAACTACCACCCGTCTGCTTAGCAGCGGATCGGTACTGGCATCATCCACAAATAGGGGTTTCCCTGTTTGCGCTACTGTTCCATTAAAGCCTTCCCCCACTTTCATTTTCCTGACGCCAGCCACGAATTCCTCCGAGACTCCCTTGCTTACTTCCAGGCGAAGGTCCTGCGTTTCTTCATCTATGAGGAATATAAGAATAGCATCCACACTCATTACTTCCATGGTCTTATCAGCCACAAGCGTTAGAACCTGTCGGATTTCCAGAGGCTGATTAATAAGGTCGGAGATGGCGTTCAAAGCCGCCAGTGATTGCTCGTTTTCCTTGAAAACAGAAACGTGCTGCTGCAATTCATCCCAGTTAACTATTAGCCTTGATGGCGCTTTCTGAGGCCCGTCGTCCTTCCTCTTATCCATAACCTCCTCCTCTTAAAAAGAGATGTTAACATTGGGCTGTAATTATGAAGTTTGATAAAATATAATTGTTTTCAGTTTTGGAGTTGTGAGCCACCTGTTTGAATTTATTTAGAACTGAGATGTGGTATTTACAATCTCCTCTTAACATAACGAATATATTTGTGTCGGTAGTAAACAGCGTCATGGAGCTTCTGACTCGTCCAAGGAATCAGTTATATCCTGCAAGGTAAGCAGTCCGGTCTTTAATGCGGAGATCACCGCCTCGGTGCGCGAACCAACCTTGAGCTTGTTGAAGACATTGCTCAGATGAGCCTGAACGGTGCGTACGCTCAGCCCCAGCTTATTAGCTATTTGCCTGTTGCTTTGCCCCTTGGCAGCTAGCCGGAGCACCTCCGCTTCCCTATCAGTCAGGGGTTGGGTTTGCAGTTCACCTGCCTTATTAGAACTATGCACAAAGTGGTTGAGTGCCTTGCGCGCGATAACCGGGTGAAGTGCCGATTCACCGGCGTGCACTGCACGAACGGCCTCAACCAGCTTTTGGCTGGGGACATCCTTTAGCAGATAGCCGGCAGCTCCTGCCTCGAGAAGGGCAAAGACGTACTGGTCGTACTCGTAAGCGGTCAATATAAGCACTGCCGTGCTCGGTAATATGGCTTTGATCTGCTTGGTTGCTTCAATACCGTTGAGGCCGGGCATGGCGATGTCCAATATGGCAACATCCGGAATAAGCTCTTTGACGAGCCTCACTGCTTCTTCACCATCACCGGCTTCGCCCACAACCTCCAGGTCTGGTTCCTTTTGCAGCAGCTCCCGGGTGCCTTCACGCACCACTGCATGGTCATCGGCAATGATGATTCTGATTTTTTCTAAACTCTTATCCATGCGTATTATTGTACCTCAGATAGCCCAAAGGTTCAACCTAAGGGGCAATCGCTGACTGCCTCTCAGGTCAGCCTGCTCATTATGCTCAAGGCGATTAGCCTACATCCGAAACAACTTCGAACATATGCCTAGAAATTCTTATATTTTTCTAAGCATTATTGCTTAAATGAGAATAAGCCGATTAGTCGATGTATACTTATAAATGTAAATGCTAACATTTATTACAAAGTTGGGCAGAAAGGGGGATGATAATCCGCGAATACTCTCATGCGTAGTAAGAGGGTTAACCTGAGAGTAATTGCCTTAAATCCCAGTAAATGCCAGAATTTAAAGAAATAAGGAGATAGTATGGCAGATAAACTTATAAAACCCCATGGCTCAGACACTCTAAATCCACTCTACGTGGCGGATGATGCAGAGAGAGCAAAACTTTTGAAAGAAGCACAAACTCTACCATCTATAGTTATATGTTCGCAGGCGGCGGCAAACGCCGTGATGCTGGGAGCCGGATATTTCAATCCATTGAAGGGATACATGGGGCTCCAGGAGGCTCTGAAGGTAGCTGAGAAAATGGAGGCCAAGGATGGCCTCTTCTGGCCTGTTCCCATTGTGAACGTGGTCAAAGATGCCAGTTCAATCAAGGGCGCTAAGCGCATTGCGCTCAAAGACTGCAACGTTGCCGGTAACCCGGTTATCGCTATCCAGGATGTGCAGGCTATCGAGGAAGCAACCGAAGACCAGATGAAATTTATGGCAGAGAAGATATTCGGTACTCTCGATGAGAAACACCCCGGTGTCGCCAACTGGATGAACGCAGGAAGAACCTTCATCTCCGGTCCCATTCGGGTATTGAACTACTCCTATTTTGCCGCCGAATTTCCTGAGACCTTCCGAACAGCGGCACAAATACGAGAAATGATCGGGAAACATGGCTGGAAGAAGGTGGTGGCGTTCCAGACCCGTAACCCCATGCACCGGGCGCACGAAGAGCTTGTCAAAATGGCGATGAAAGAAGAAGGCGCTGACGGCGCGGTGATTCATATGCTGCTGGGCAAATTGAAGAAGGGCGACATTCCTGCCGATGTGCGCGATATGGCAATTAGAAAGATGGTGGAACGTTATTTCCCACCTAACTCAGTTGAGGTCACTGGCTATGGATATGACATGCTGTATGCCGGCCCGCGTGAGGCTTTGCTGCATGCCGTCTTCCGTCAGAATATGGGAGCAACAACTCTGATTACCGGCCGTGACCACGCTGGAGTTGGCAGTTATTACGGACCTTTCGATGCCCAGACCATATTCGATAAGATTCCCAAGAATGCCCTCAAGATTGGCATCTACCGAGGCGACAACACTGTGTGGTGCAACAAATGCCAGGGTATCGTTATGGTTCGCAATTGCCCTCATACTCAGGAGGACTACTTGATGCTGTCCGGCACTAAGGTCCGTGAAATGCTTTCCAAGGGCGAAGCTCCTCCACCCGAATTCAGCCGCCCCGAAGTGGCCAAGATACTGATGGATTATTACCAGAGCGATAGAGCGAAGGAGTAGGCCCGGCGAGTTGTTCCCAAGGGGTAAAGTAACAGGTATTCACCTGAAAGTTTAAAAAGGTAAGTCTGGATGTAAGGATGCAATCCTGCTAGAGGGGGTGGTGAAAAAGAAAAGATTCAAAGTATTTTGAAACGAAAACTTGGCTCGATAATAATTAATGAGAAAGGAGGCAATGGATGCCAAGTTATGTAATCTTGGAGAAGTGTGACGGTTGTAAGGGGCAAGATAAGACTGCTTGCCAGCATATTTGTCCCAATGACCTCATGGTTTTGAATAAGGCCACCATGAAGGCTTACAACCGCGACCCGGCGATGTGCTGGGAATGTATGTGCTGTGTCAAGCTTTGCCCCCAGCAGGCTATGGCTATCAGAGGTTATGCTGACTTCATACCTATGGGCGCGAGTGTGACACCCCTCCGTGGGACGGAAGACATCATGTGGACTGTCAAATTCCGGAATAAGAGCCTTAAGAGATTCAGGTTTCCCACCAGAACCACTCCTGAGGGCTCTGCTGTGCCTGACGGAGGATTCAAGACTGCTCCGGAGGCAGACAACCTGAAGAGCCCATTGTTGTTTACTGAGCCCGAGTCGTTGCGCGTCGCAGCGCTACCGACATTAAAGAAGTAGAATTGAGGTGATGAATATGGCAGCATTTGAAACTGTTGAAGTAACCACCGATTTATTGATTATCGGTGGCGGTATGGCAGCGTGCGGGGCTGCTGTTGAAGCAGCTTACTGGGCGAAGAAACATAATCTTAAGGTGGCTGTGGTGGACAAAGCAGCCATGGATAGAAGTGGCGCTTTTGCCATGGGTCTTTCAGCTCTCAACCAGTATGTGGGTATGAAGGCGAAAGGCAGGACACCTGAGGACTATGTTCGCTATGTCAGAAGTGACCTTATGGGTGTTACCAGGGATGACCTGGTCTTTGACATTGCCCGGCATGTAGATGGTTCAGTCCACCTGTTTGAAAAATGGGGCTTGCCTATCTGGAAGGATAAAGAAGGCAATTATGTATTTGAAGGCCCCTGGCAGCTCATGATCAACGGCGAGTCTTATAAAATCGTGATCTCAGAAGCAGCCAAGAACGCCATAGCCCAACTGGGCGACAACGGCAAGATATATGAGAGGGTCTTTATTACAGAACCCCTGCTGGATGGAGACCGGATTGCCGGAGCTGTTGGATTCAGTGTCAGGGAAGAAAAGTTCTATGTGTTCAAAGCTAAGGCAGTAGTAGTTGCTATGGGTGGAGCGGTCCACGTATTCAGACCCCGCTCAGTCGGTGAGGGTCTGGGAAGGTCATGGTATCCCCCGTTTAACACCGGATCGAGCGCTTACTTCACTATGAAGTCCGGCGCTGAAATGACCTGCCAGGAAGTCCGCTTCATCCCCGTTCGGTTTAAGGATGCGTATGGCCCGGTAGGAGCCTGGTTCCTTCTGTTTAAGTCTAGGGCGACTACTGCATTGGGCGGCGACTATATGGTCGAGCGAAGGCCGGAATTGCAGAACTGGGCACCCTATGGATTGGTCAAGCCTGTTCCCGCCAATCTGAGAAACTACCTGATGATGCTGGACCAGAAAGAAGGCAAAGGTCCAACATACATGAGAACAGAAGAGGCTATCGGGAACATCGTAAGCTCTGTGCCCGATGAGAAAGAGCGGAAAAAGAGGCTAAAGGAAGTAGAGTCTGAGGCCTGGGAGGACTTCCTGGATATGACCATTTCGCAGGCACTGCTGTGGGCGGGCAGCGATATTGCCCCCGAGCAGAGAGCCTCAGAAATGCAGGCTTGTGAGCCCTACTTCATTGGTTCACATTCGGGTGCTTCAGGCGCCTGGATAAGTGGCCCCGAGGACCTGCAGACTGAAAAGTCCAAGAAGGAGTACTTCTGGGGCTACAACGGCATGGCCACTGTTAAGGGACTCTTCTGTGCCGGCGATGCCGCAGGGGCTTCCAGCCACAAGTTCTCCGATGGTTCTCACGCAGAGGGTCGAATCCGTGCCAAATCAGCCCTGGCCTACATCGTTGACAATCCCACCCAGCCAAAAGTGGAGGCGGCGACGGTCGAGGCTCTCAAGAAGCAGATTCTCAAGCCGCTGGACATTTTTGCGCAATTCAAGGGTCAGACGGACAATCCGGACGTCAACGAAAACTACATTCGGCCCAAGCAGTTCATGTTCCGTCTCCAGAAACTCATGGATGAGTACGCAGGGGGAGCTTCGACCATGTTTACCACCAACAAGCCCGCCCTGGAAACAGCTATCGAGCTTCTCAGGTTATTGAAAGAAGATTCCGAGAAGCTGGCCGCTGAGAATCTTCATGAGCTGATGAGATGCTGGGAAAACATACACCGAATGTGGCAGGCAGAGTCCCACGTGAGAACCATGCTGTTCCGCGAGGAGACTAGGTGGCCGGGTTACTACTTCAGGGCGGATACTCCTAAAATGGATAATGACAAGTGGAAGGTATTCGTCAACTGCAAGTGGGACCCCAAGACCAATAATTGGGACGTATTCAAGAGGGACATAATCCAGATAGTTGATTAATCTGGTGAGTCCGCAGCTAAAAATAAAGGTTGATTGAGTGCAAAGGACTCCAGGTATCGCCAACGGTACCTGGAGTCCTAATGAGGTGCTATGGTTAAAAGTTGGAAAGAAATCATACTGAAGGAATACCCCAGACTTTCCCCGGGAAGCAAGTTCAGGTTCTCTTGTCGCAAAGGGCTTTCATGTTTTACCCAGTGTTGTGGTGATGTAAACATCTTTCTTTCGCCCTATGATGTCCTACGTATGAAAAGGGCGTTAAAGATTACTTCGGGAAAATTTCTCCAAAAATATACTCTTCCGCCAATTTTAGCGGACCAGAAGCTCCCCATAGTTTTACTGAGAATGAAGAATGACGCTCGCAAGAGTTGCCCCTTTGTAACTACGGAAGGGTGCTCTATTTATGAGGACAGGCCGTGGGCCTGTCGCATGTATCCTCTGGGGATGGCATCATCCAAAACCTCTCAGAGGACAGATGGCGAGGAGTTTTGCTTTATCGTTGACGAAGAGTCCTCTTGTCTGGGTTTTAAAGATGGACAGGAGTGGACGGTTGAGGAGTGGTGGAAGGATCAGGGGATAGACGAATATAACCAAAAAAATGAGCCCTATAAGGAAATTACACTGCATAAGCTTTTCGTCGAGGGCAAAGGACTGGGGCCGGCAAAGAGTCAGATGTTTTATTTAACCTGTTATGATCTTGACAGGTTTAGAAAGCTAATTTTTAATAGCAGCTTCCTTAAACGCTTTGAAATTGAGGATGAGGTTCTAAAGAAAATTAAGAAAGACGATGAAGCGTTACTCGATTTTGGGTTTAAGTGGTTGAGGTTTAGTCTATTTGCAGAAAAAACCCTTAAAATAAGAAGTGATGTGGCGGAGGGAAAGATGAAAGAGTTGGGCCTCGATTCTATCCAATGAGGAGAACTACATGGGGAACATAGAAAGTATAAACTCTCCCAACGGCATCCTTGTTATCGGAGGAGGGATGAGCGGCCTGACAGCAGCAATTGAGGCCGCCGAAGTAGGCTACGAAGTATTTTTAGTAGAGGAGAGCCCTTATCTGGGCGGGCGAGTAGCGAGGGCGAATAAATATTTCCCCAAACTTTGTGCCCCTTACTGCGGGCTTGAGATAAATTTCAGGAGGATCAAGACAAATCCGAAAATTAAGGTTTTTACTCTGGCGCAAGTTGAGAATATTTCAGGCAAAGAGGGTGATTACGACGTTACTGTCAAGCTGAACCCGCGCCTGGTTAATGATAATTGCACTGCATGCGGCAAGTGTGCCGAGGTCTGCCCGGTCGAGAGACCGAACGATTATAATTTCGGATTGGATAAAACTAAGGCTGCCTACCTGACCAGTCTGATGGCGTTTCCCTTGAAGTATGTGATTGATACCAAGGTCTGTCTTGGTGCTGAGTGTGCTAAATGTGTTTCCGCTTGCCAGTATCAGGCCATCGACCTGGGCATGTCTGCGGAAACCCTGCACATGAAGGTCGGGTCGATTGTTTTGGCTACCGGCTGGAAACCATACGATGCTACCAAACTTGATAATCTGGGCTATGGCAAGTATCCGAACGTAATAACCAATGTAATAATGGAAAGATTAGCAGCTGCCGACGGGCCAACCCAGGGTAAGATTGTTCGTCCCTCAGATGGGAAAGAGGTGAAAAGTATCGCCTTTGTCCAGTGCGCTGGCTCACGGGACCAGAATCACCTGCCCTATTGCTCAGGGGTGTGCTGCATGGGTTCCCTGAAACAGTGCACCTATGTCAAGGACCAGAGCCCGGAAACCAAGGTCTCCATCTTCTACATTGACGTACGTGCGTTAGGTATTCTGGAAGATTTCCTCCAGCGTGTTCAGGGAATCGAGGGGGTTACCCTGGTGAGAGGCAAAGTCGCCAAGATCGAAGAAGACCCGGCGACCAAGAACCTGATATTACATGCCGAAGACACAGCAGCAGGCGAAAAGATAAAAGAATCATTCGACATGGTGGTGCTGGCAACAGGCATGGTTCCCAATACTGCGGAGGCGAAGATACCGGCGAACCTGGTATATGATAACTACGGCTTCGTTGCCGCCGAGGCTGCCGGTGTTTATGCAGCCGGTTGTGTCAGGAGGCCAACCGATGTTTCCACTTCAGTACAGGACGGGACCAGGGCAGCGCTCAAGGCGATTCAGTCCATCGTAAGAAGGGGGGCAAATGGCTAAAAAGCTCGGAGTTTATATCTGCGGTGGCTGCGGAATCGGTGATGCCCTGGATGTAGACAAACTCTGCGGGGTAGCCACCAAAGAGTTTAAGGTTGAGAACTGCAAGAACCATCCCTTCTTGTGTGGAGCAGAGGGAGCGAAGCTTATAGCGCAGGATATTCAGGAGGGCACCAACACTGCGGTTATAGCTGCCTGTTCTCCCAGGGCGAAAATGGACGTGTTCAGCTATGGGCCATCCGTATACGTCGAGAGGGTCAATCTTAGAGAGCAGGTTGCTTGGGTTCACCCGCCCAAAGATGAAGACACTCAGATGCTGGCGGAGGACTATCTCAGGATGGGCCTGGCCAGGGCACAGAAGGCTGAGGCACCGGAGCCTTTCTCTGAAGCCATGGATAAGACCATTCTGGTGGTCGGCGGCGGGATAGCCGGAATGACCTCGGCCCTCGAAGCGGCTGGGGCAGGATATAATGTCTGCCTTGTAGAGAAGGAGCCCGCTCTAGGCGGCTGGATAGCCAAACTGCGAAAGCAATATCCCAAGCATCCTCCCTATCGCGAGTTGGAGGACACAGGCGTCGCTGCCAAGGTCAAAGAGGTGGAAGGTAACTCTAAAATCAAGGTCTTCACCGGGGCCGAGATCGAGAAGATAGAAGGCGCTCCGGGGATGTACAACGTTTCTCTGAAACAAAAGGGCACTTCGACCTCTCTCAAAATCGGCTCTATCGTTCAGGCGACTGGGTTCAAGCCCTACGACCCCGGCAAACTGGAATACCTGGGGTACGGCAAGTATAAGGATGTTATCACCAATGTCCAGATGGAGGAGATGGCGCGGAAAGGCAAAATAACGCGTCCCTCCGACGGGCAGGAAGTCTCAAGCGTGGCATTCATTCAGTGCGCCGGTCAGCGGGACCAGGCCCATCTGGCTTACTGCTCGGCTTTTTGCTGTATGACTTCGCTGAAACAGGCGCTCTACGTAACAGGGCAGAATCCCGAAGCTCAGGTCTATATATTCTACAAGGATATGCGGACCCCTGGACAGTACGAAGACTTTTACAAGAGAGTACAGGAGGAGCCAGGGGTCTTTCTTGCCAAGGGCGATGTTAAAGGCATTTCCGAAGAAGGCGGAAAGGTCACTGTTGAGGTCTACGATGTGTTGCTGGGAGAGGACATAGCAGTCAACGTGGACCTGGTAGTGCTTGCGGCCGGGATAGTATCCAACTCTATGCCAGAGGTCATGCCTCAGGTAGAGACAGTGACTGCGGAAGGCGAAAAGAAGGTCACTGAGGTTGCTCCGGATTCGGGGCGCTACGCGACTCCTGCGCTGCATCTCCAATACAGGCAGGGGCCTGAAATCCCTACTCTGAAATACGGATTCCCCGATTCCCACTTCATCTGCTTCCCGTACGAAACGCGGCGAACAGGCATATATGCTGCCGGCTGCGTGCGGCAGCCCGAGGACATTGCCGCATCCATGGATGATGCAGCCGGAGCGGCGCTTAAGGCTATCCAATGCGTAGAGCAGACTGCAAGAGGGCAGGCGGTACATCCCAGAACGTGGGACATGAGCTATCCGAGCCTGTTCATGCAAAGGTGTACTCAATGCAAGAGATGCACTGAGGAATGCCCCTTTGGCATGTACAACGAAGATGATAAATTCAATCCCGTACCCAATCCGACCCGATGCCGAAGGTGTGGCATCTGCATGGGTTCATGTCCTGAGAGAATTATCTCGTTTAAGGATTATTCAGTTGACATAATTAGCTCCATGCTCAAGGCTATAGAGGTGCCCGAGCCGGATGAAGAGAAGCCGAGGGTGGTGGCCTTTCTCTGCGAGAACGATGCCTATCCGGCTCTCGACATGGCCGGCATCAACCGCATCACTTACAACCCGTTTATAAGGGTGATCCCGGTGAGATGTCTTGGTTCGGTGAACATCGTTTGGATCGCTGACTCGCTTTCCAAAGGCATCGACGGCATACTTATGATTGGATGCAAGCACGGCGATGATTACCAGTGTCACTATGTAAAAGGCAGCGAGCTGGCAAGTACGAGGATGGGGAAGGTCCAGGAGACATTGCAGAGACTTGTGCTTGAATCTGAGAGGATCAGGGTGGAAGAGCTTTCAATATCAGAATTTAAAAAGATACCGCAGATTTTTGACGAGTTCATGGAGACAATAAAGAGAGTTGGCCCCAACCCCTACAAGGAGATGTAGTTGGCTTGGCAGAGTTGCTGACCTGAAGATAACGATTTGGTTGAGTTTGGGCCGGGCCATGAACCAAACAATGCACGAAAGAAGGCGGAGATGAGTCCAGCGGTTCCTGATAAAGAGACGGTCGATATTATTCGGGAGATGGGCGGCGACACGCTCAAGATATGCTATCAGTGCGGTACTTGCACCGGGACTTGCCCGTGGAACCTGGTGCGCACTTTTCTCCCTCGCAGGATGATGCATCGGGCTCAGCTCGGTTTGATAGATTTCGGAGACAAAGATATCTGGACCTGCGCCACTTGCGGCGCCTGCGCCGTTCGCTGCCCGCGAGGCGTGGAGATGATCGATGTCATCAGGGCGATGCGAAAGGTAATTGCTGAGATGGGCGTGGCCAAGGTGCCTGACTCCCTCCGCGTGAGTGTGAAGAACATCTCTTATGTCGGCAATCCGCAGGGCGAGCCGGAGAAGGAGCGGGGTAGCTGGGCTCAGGATTTGGGCGTGAAACCTTTTACACCGGGCACTGAGCTGCTTTATTATACCTGCTGCGTCCCGGCGTTTGACGCCAAGGTAAGAAGGATTGCCCGGGCTACCGTGGGGATTCTCAACAAGGCTGGAATAAACTATGGTGTATTGGGCGCAAAAGAGCGCTGCTGCGGTGAGAGCGTTCGCAAATCTGGCAACGAGACAATATTCCAGGAGTTGGCTAAGAGCAATATTCAGGCATTCGCCGAGAGCGGCGTGAAAAGGGTGGTGGTCAATTCTCCGCACTGCTATCATACTTTCAAGAAGGAATATCCGGAGCTAGGAGCCCAGTTCGAAGTTATTCACCTTTCCCAGTTGCTAGACCAGCTTATTCGTGAAGGTAAACTGAAGCCCTCGAAGGAGATCAAGAAGAAGGTCATCTATCATGACCCCTGATATCTGGGACGGCACAATGAGATATACGATGAGCCACGCCGGGTGCTTCAGGCGATTCCAGGCGTGCAATTGATGGAGTTTCAGAGTTCGAGGAAGTCCTCAGTTTGCTGCGGTGGCGGCGGCGGAAGGGTCTGGATGGAGACGCCCAAGGAGGAAAGGTTCTGCGATTTGAGGCTGAAGGAGGCCATCGATGCCGGAGCGGATGTGCTTGCGGTGGCCTGCCCTTATTGCATGTTGATGTTTGATGATAGTCTTCTTAGTATAGGGAAAGAAAGCACAATCGAGATAAAGGATATCTCGGAACTGGTCCTGGAAGCATTGTAGAACAGGTCATATGGAGAAACGAAACGTTATTAAACCTGACAGTGAATTCGTCAGAGATGTAATTGGCCTTGGTGGCGAGTCACTGAAAAAATGCTTTCAGTGCGGCACCTGCTCGGTGGTCTGTTCTCTGTCTCCTGACGGTAAACCTTTCCCAAGGAAAGAGATGATGTGGGCTCAGCGGGGGTTGAAGGATAGATTGCTGAAGGACCCCGATGTGTGGCTATGCCATCGATGTAATGACTGCACAGCATACTGTCCCCGGGACGCCAAACCGGGAGATGTCCTGGCTGCCGTCAGAAGCTATGCAATTATGAGTTATGCTCTCCCGGGCTTTTTGAGAAAAGCATTTTCATCACCTATGTATCTGCTGCCTATGCTTGCCCTTCCTGCGGCGCTTCTATTTGCCTTTCTCGGTATCGCGGGTGACCTTACGCTTCCCAAAGGTGCGATTGTCGAAAATCATATGATTCCAAACCCCGACGCCTACATCGGTATGGCTATAATAGTTGCCTTCGTCGCAGTCGTGGCTGCTGTCGGGGGCGTCAGATTCTGGAAAGGTATCAACGAGTTTGAAGCAGACCCACCGCCGACATCCGGCGCCCGGAGTGGCTGGCTCAAGAGCTTTGCCTTTGCCGCAGTAGATATATTTAAACATGGCGATTTCGGCAAATGTCAGGCGAATAAAATCAACCGTTATACGCATTTAGCGATCTTCTACGGATTTATCCTTCTCCTGCTCGCTGCCTTTCTAGGCGCGGTCTATCATTTATCGGGGATCGATTCACCATATCCATTGACCAGTCCTATCAAGATAGCAGGGAATCTGGGCTCTCTTCTGCTTCTTGCTGGCTGTGTGTTGGCAGTCTACAGGAGGTTTTCCACCACAGGTAGTAACAGAAGCAATACGACCTATTTCGACTGGTTTCTCATCCTGCTGCTTTCCTTAGTTACTATCAGCGGGATAGCTACCGAAGTGGTTAGACTGGCTAAGCTGTCCACAGCGACCTACTCGGTATATCTGGTTCACCTCTGGCTTTTGTTCAGTCTGCTTATATATGCTCCATTCTCCAAAGGAGCTCACATCATTTACAGGACGCTGGCTATGGCCTATGCCAGGCAAGTCGGGAGAGCAGTTAGGTAACCTGAGATTCATTATTAAGATGATGAGGCTATCAAAGCTTTCCGTCGTCGTCCTCCTTGCTGTAATGATATTTCTGTTCAGCAGTGGCATAGGCTATGCTGCAGAAACAGCAGACCCAAGCGGTATGGGTTTAAGTCCAGTGGCGTTCTTCTTCGTGTTTGTAGCTATATGCACAGTAATAGGTATTATTGCTGTGCTGGGTGGTGTGGGCGGTGGGGTTGTGTTCACACCTCTGATGATGGGTTTTACACCCATAAATTCGTTCATTATCCGGGCAACTGGATTGGTCGTAGCTATGGCCGGGTCACTAATTGCCGCTCGTCCGTTCCTGCGCAGGGGGCTGGCGAACGTAAAGATGCTCTTCTTTGCAGCCCTCCCTTACACTATCTTTGCTGTAGTGGGTGCTCTACTAGCTGGCTATGTTGAAGCTTCAGCGGGTGATTTCGGCGAGGCTTTGATAAGGCTTATTTTGGGTTTCCTGGTAATATTCATTGCATTTCTGATACTTTTTGGTGGGAAGAAAGTCGAGTATCCCGAAGTAAAGAAAGAGGACGGCTTTACAAAAAGGCTGGGGCTAGCCATGTCTTACTGGGAACAATCGATGGATAAGGTTGTACACTATAAGGTTACCAAGGCACCCATCGGGATCATTCTGTTTTGCGGATGCGGAATAGTCTCGGGTATGTTTGGCGTGGGGGCCGGCTGGGCTATGGTTCCAGTATTCAATCTGGTCATGCTTGCTCCGCTTAAGGTTGCGGCTGCTTCCAGTAAGGTCTTGATAGGCATGGGTGACACTGCTGCTGTCTGGCCCTACATCATGCGTGGAGGTATCTTTCCACTATTCGCTGTAGCGTGCATAATTGGAGTAGTGATTGGAACGAGCATAGGGGCCAGGTTAATGTTCACAGTGAAGGCGCAATTTATCCGATGGATGATTATACTGGTAATGATCGGTGCAGGGGTCAAACTGGTTATTGATGGGTTTAATAAGTTGTAACTCAGGTGATGGGCTATGGACAAGGAAAAGGAAAAGGCTTCGGAAGTACCGGTCACAGGAGTCATTTACGGAGAAATTGCCTACTGGGTTGCCCTTCTTGGTATATTAATTTCAATAGTCGGCATAATAATCTACATGGTATCCAATGGCTACGTAAACCTGACATGCTCTCTCAACGAACTCTGGAGGGGCACCAGTGTGGACGCCATCTGGAGTGGGTGTGCCGGCGTCCTCAAAACTCCTGAAGGGCATTGGTACCTGAGTAAGCTGTCCTATGGCGATGGAATAGCCATGCTGGGTATAGCTGTTTCTTGCTCTGCCGCAGTGCTTGGAATGTGGGGCGGGTTCATCGGAATGATTCGAAGCAAAGGGGGCATATATATTGTATTTGCCCTTATAATAGCAGTAATTCTGACTCTGGCTGCGGCCGGGCTTATAGTTATCAAAGAATAACACCGTCTTCGATATCAGATATCCTGCAATATTGAGAGTTATTGCCGCTTTCCTGAAGTCGCTAAAAGATGACCCTTAATGCCTTCCGGGTGTATTTATTGTCACAGACCCATTCATTGATTATAATCAGGGCGTGGAGAATAGGAGGGTGCGATGGCAATAATTACCATATCGAGGGGCACATTCAGTGGTGGGCAGACCCTGGCTGAATGCCTGGCCGAAAAACTCGGCTATCGCTGTATATCCAGGGAAGTGATAGTTAGAGCCGCCCGGCAATATGGTGCGCCATTGGAGAAGCTGTCTGATGCACTTGCCGAACCGCCGGGATTTCTGGAACGTTTAACTACAGAAAGGGTTCACTATCTTGCCTACATTCGGGCAGCTATTTACAAAGAGGTCAGGAATGATAAAGTCGTTTACCACGGGCATGCAGGGCATTTACTGCTCAAGGAAATTCCGCTTGTCTTGAGAGTCAGGGTTATTGCAGATATGGAATTCCGGATAAAAGCTGCTATGGAGCGTAACAATTTAAGCCGGGAAAAAGCCATAAAATTCATCAAGGATATCGATGAGAAAAGGGTCAAGTGGACAAGGTTCCTTTACCATGCAGATTGGTATGACCCTGCGCTATACGATGTTGTTATTAACCTTGAGCATATAAGCATTGACGATGCCTGTGGGCTTGTATCTTATATATCAAACCTGGATAAATTCAAGCCGACTCCTGAGTCGCAAAAGATTATGGATGATATGGTGCTGGGCACCGAGGTTAGAGCCGCAGTTGCCAGGGATGCAGACAACGCAGACGGCGGCATTGAAATTGAGGCAAACGGGGGTGCTATCACTATCAGTGGGTCTGTGGGGTCATTAGTGGAAGCTGATAAGATAAGAGAGATAGCCAGGAAGGTGCCGGGCGTAAAGGAAATTAATTCTAAGATGCGGATATCGACCCATTGGTAATTTAGGCAAAGCGAACTGCTTATCGAGTTCTTTCTCCAGTACGCAGGTATAAAGCGGTAGATCAAACAGAAGCGGCATTGCAGTTTGTTAGGATAATACGAAAGCTAGAGCATGAGGAAAGCGTAATTACAACCCACAGCGACACGGGCCCTCCTTACGCTTCCCTCTTCTGTCGTTCCCTCTAACCGATAAGTTCAAATCGGGTCAGTTTCGCCTACACACAACCGGTAGGTTTGGGCAGTCCGGCTACCTTACAAGCCCCTGCCGCTGGCCCCTTGGGAAACATCTCGTAAACATATTTCAGTTCGAATTTATTCTGTTTGCACAGCATCCGCACCGGCGGAGCTACCCCAAATTTGATGTAGTAGTCCCTGATATAGTTTACTAGTCTCCAGTGGTCCTCGCCCATGGGGTGAACGCTGCTCTCCTCTTTGGCCAGGTCCTCGGCCACCTCTTTGGACCACTTGTCCGGTTCCTGGATGAAACCGTCCTCATCGATCTCGATTTCCATTCCAGCAAGTTTAGCCTTCGGCAATTTACACCTCCTCGATTGATTTTGCCGCTATCTCATTAATTTCTTAGCGCTGAAGTCAAGGGACTTTTTCGTTCCTGGGATGCCAGGGATACGAAAGCCTCGGCCCACCCGGGTATGCTCAGAGCATGCAGATGAGTGTAAGCTGCAAATACATTCTTATATATGATACCGTCTAACTCGCCATCTATCCCGTGTCCTCGCCTTATACGATAGGCAAACTTAACGTCGCCCAGTTTTGATAGCTTCGAATGATGGAATTCATGACCTCGCAGGGTTAAGCCGATGGGGAAGTACGGATTTTCCTGGATTACTTCGGCTTCCACATAGCCATGACCTTGAGGCCGCACAGACATATCCACCTCAGCAGGGATTATGCCGACCATTTCATGCCGCTGCCCTTGCCAGCGGATACCCCGGCATAGATACATCAGCCCGGCACATTCCGCATATACTGGCAGGCCGTCCTCAATGGCGTTGGCTATATCTGAACGAAGTGAGCGATTCGCTTCCAGTTCTTTCAGGAAAAGCTCGGGGAAGCCGCCCCCAATATAAAGCCCATCAACCTCGGGCAATCGGTCTCGCAATGAATCAATAAAAACCAGGTCAGCACCAGCCCGGCCCAATGCCTCGAAGTTCTCTGGGTAGTAGAAGTTGAATACTCGATCCAGCATGACTCCGATCTTAGCCAGACCGGTCTTGTTTTTAAGACCAGTTAAAGGAATGCCTGGTGTGGCCACAAAGCTTCGGGCGATGTTTAAAATGCCGTCTATATCAAGGTGGGGTTCCAGCTTGCGGCAAATCCGTTCCACCGTGGATTCCGCCTTTTCAGCTTCGGGGAATGGGATGAGGCCCAGGTGACGTTCTCTCACGCATAGGTCTGTGTCCCGGGGTATGCTCCCCACCACAGGTATGTGGCAATATTGCTCTACTGCAGTTGTCAGCTTACGCTTATGCCGGCTGCCTGAAACATTGTTTAGAATGACTCCGGCAATCTTGACGTCCGGCTGGAAATGCTGGTATCCCATCACCATGGCAGCTATGCTGCCAGTCATGCGGGTTGTATTGACCACCAGGATAACAGGAAGGTTCAGGAGACGGGCCAGGTGGGCTGTGCTTCCCCATCCCGCTGAGTCTAAACCATCATAGAGCCCCATAGCGCCCTCAATAAGAGCCACGTCTGCTCCCTGGCAAGCCTGCTGAAAGGAAGCTAACACTGTCTCCTCCGGCATGAAGAAAAGGTCGAGGTTTCGGCAGCTTCTGCCGGCAGCACCGGAAAGCCACGAGGGGTCAATATAGTCAGGCCCCTTCTTGAATGGCTGAACCGATAGGCCCTGCCTTCTGAGAAGAGCACACAAGGCCAGGCTCACAACCGTCTTCCCCGAACGGCCCTGCGGTGCGGATATTAATACGCTGGAACACATTCTTTTAGTACTTTTCATAAATACAACCGCAAAAGCTTATTAGCTGAAACTTCTGCGAGGATGCAGCTTCGTTTCAGGCTCGCTCTTCTCCGGCGGACACAGACAGTCATGCACTTATAGCGGGTTCCGCAGAGTTGCGATGACTCTCCGTATCCCTAGAAATTCTCTGGTAAGCAGAACATCGTCGAGCTGCCCGTGGACCAGTACTTAAGCGTCCCATCGACTGTACAGTCGTTGAGCGCTTTCTGAATCGCGCGCTTCTCGTATTGTCCGCAGAGGTCATGCACGACGTCCTTCATGTAGAACTTCGTGTGGCCTTCTTTGGAGTGTTTCTGGAACCACTCTATGACCTTCTGCTTCAGCTCCTCATCATTGCTCATTCCCCCTCCCTCCTAGGTCCATTTGAACTGGGTTGTGCTTCTGAACGTGTCTCGGGCTAACTCGAAGTCGTCAATAAGCTGCACAGAGAAAGGAAGGTCCGTAAGCTTAAAGAATCTCTCCCAACCTACTCTCTGTATCCACTCGCCCATACGCTCACCCCACCGGGCATTTTCTGCGTATACTTCAATGATGTTTTTGACAGTATTCACCACCTCCGGCCAGCGGGGCGGATTATTGGGCAGGTAGGGCACAACTACGCGGGACAACATAGGCGGCTTGCGAGCATTGGATACCTTGCCGCCCACAAAAATAGCGACCCCGTCTCCCTCAGCATTTGCCAGGGGCATCGCAGGGCAGACTGTAAAGCAGTTGCCGCAGTACATGCACTTCGACTCATCGACGACCACGCTCTTTATATTGGGGTCAGGATGGCGCCGGATAGCCTTTGTGGGGCAGGCTGCCGCAACCGTAGGTATCTCGCACATGGCACGCATCTTCTCATGGTCTATATTGGGCACCCTTGTATGCATTCCCACTACGGCCACGTCGCTGGCGTGAATGGCTCCACACATGTTAAGGCAGCAAGCAAGTGAAAGCCTCATTTTGGCAGGAAGCGTCTTCTTGCCAACGAAATAGTCGTAAAGCTCATCCATCATCGCTTTGACAATCCCCGAGGCATCCGAGGCTGCGCCGTGGCAATGTATCCACCCCTGGGTATGAATAACATTAGACAGGCAGGCCCCCGGGCCACTTCCAGTGCCGCCCACAGGCAATCCAAGCTTATTCAGCTCTTTGATTATAGGTTCGACATTCTCCTTTTTGGGGGTCAGAAACTCCGGGTTATACCGGCTGGTGAACCTGAGATGTCCGTCACAGTACTTGTCAGCTACATTACAGAGATCGCGAATAAAGTCTGTGCTCACCAGCTTGGGTGACCCGGCCCTTACCGTATAAAGCTCGTCTCCGGACTCGGCGACATGCTTCATAACTCCGGGCTTTAGTATCTCGTGATACTTCCATTTACCATAGTTCTTCTTAATCACATCGGGGAGCATCGTCTTAAAATCGGGGGGGCCAATATCAGTCGGGCACATTAATATCTTCCTCCTCTAAATTCTCTGGTTTATTAATCTAAAACAGACTTGTCCTGCTTCATTCTGCCATCCAACACTTCAGGCTATCCCCAGAAGAAGTACGGATTTGCTCTGGGTGTGTATACCATCTGGGGAGAAGGCTTTACCTCTATAGCCTTCAGAAATGCAGGCATTCCCACCCTGTCAATAAGCTCGGCTAACCTCTCCCTGGTCTTGCCGTTTTCATCCCACCATTCCATGATTTTCTCCCAAAGCTGCTTTATCTCAGTGTAGGGAGGTTGTACCTTGATAAAAGGAATGAGTACTGTGGAGAGGACGGCACCGTGGATTATGGGCGCTTTGGCACCGACCAGCACGGTTGCGCCGGTGTCAACACCGGGCCTGATTGCCTTTGGCATCAGGTTTATGCAGTGCATGCATCTGACGCAGTCCTCGGGATGTGTCAGTTCGAGTTTGCCCTTCACCAGCTCTATTGCCTCGGTGGGGCACTTGGCGACAACCAGACGCTGGATGTCGAATCCACTATCTGCGTACTTTTTGACCGCGTCTTGGTCGATCCTCAAATTATCTCTCCAGGTGCCGATTAAGCTGAAATCAGACCTGGCTATGGCAGCCACGCAGTCGTTGGGGCAGCCAGAGGCCTTGATCTTGGTTTTATAGGGGAAGGGGGGCCGATGAAGCTCCATTTGATAGGACTTGGTTATGTCGTAGATTAAGTCCAGGGTATCGAAGCACGCCCATTCACAGCGTCCCGGGCCGACACAGGCTGTGGGTGACCTCAGGTCGGATCCTGAGCCTCCCAGGTCAAACCCGTGCTCGCTCAACTCATCAAAGGTTGGCTGGAGCTCCTCAGAGGTGCACCCCAGGAGGATTATATCGCCGGTCGAGCCGTGGAAATTAGTCATCCCGCTGCCGTGCTTGTCCCAGATATCACAGATAGTTCTCAGCGCCTTCGTGTCATAAAACCATCCCGACGGGTGGTTGACACGCAGGGTATGGAATGCCGCCACGTTGGGGAAGTCCTCGGGGTTCTGAATGTATCTCCCGATGACACCACCGCCGTAGCCCTTGACGCCAACGATGCCGCCGTGCTTCCATTGGGTCATCTTCCTCTGGAAAGACCGTTCCTGGACCTTTATCAGGTCCTTTACCGAGTCATGCTTCTTTGCAGCCCGCTTTAGTTCTTTCACATAGCTGGGCCACGGTCCTTTTTCGAGCTCGTCTACCATGGGTGTTTTATCATCCATATATCAACCTCCCTGATATAAAAACGTTCTATATTATTTAAGTAGCGGCTTCAGTATAGCAGCCTATTTCTGGCTATGTCAACGCGTTCGACTATCTTAAAGAATATGACAGGGCGACGTTCACTGCGATGAGAAAGAGATAGCATGTGATTCCTCTTCTCCCCTCTCTTCTTTGACCCCGATGGTTATTTTATAGAAGATGGTAAGTATCAGGGCACCTATTCCCCAGACCATCAGAGAGATTAATATCTCGGGCACTGTAGGCAGGTATTGAGTTATTGTACCTAGAGGCGAGGGAGTAAATCCGGGCACAAGCAAACCCAATCCCTTGTCTAGCCACATGGAAACGAATACCATGGCGGCAGCGAGTACCAGAGTTTTTTCATTCTTGCGTGTCCTGGGGTTGATCAGCAAGACGATGGCTGCTACCCAGAATATAAGGCAAGTCCATATCCAGGGTATAAGTGTTGTTTGTCCATTCAGGCCTACGAAGAAGTAGTCAAGGTGACTCATGTCCTCCGGAACCTGACTATAATAGACGGTAAAACCCTCTACTATGAGGAAGAACACAGTGATGATTGTTGCATAGAGCACAATTTGTGCCAGCTTTTGCAGCGCTTCCTTCCCGACATCGAAATGGGCGAATCTTTTCATGACCAGGCAGGCTATGATTAGCAGAGCGGGGCCGGCAGCGAACGCTGAAGATAGGAAGCGGGGCGCCATAAGCGCTGTCAACCAGAAAGGCCTCGAAGCCAGTCCGCTATAGATGAAAGCTGTAACCGTGTGAATGCTGATGGCCCAGGGGATGGAAATCAGGATCAGTGGTTTGACCCAGGCCTTCGGCTGTTCCCCATAATACTGGGACCTCAGTAAATACCAGCCTACCACCAGATTAAGCAGAAGGTAAATTGACAGGACAACTATGTCCCAGAAAAGAATGGAGTGGGGTTGTGGGTGGATAAAGAGATTTACAAGTCGCGTCGGTTGACCAAGGTCTATAGTGACGAACAACATGCACATGATTACCGCAGCTACAGCCAGGAACTCACCGAAAGTAGTAACCTTTCCGAATGCTTTGTAGTTATGCAGGTAGTAGGGCAAGACTACCATGACCGCCCCGGCTGCTACTCCGACGAGGAAGGTCATATTGGCTATATAAAGGCCCCAGGAGACATCCCGGCTCATGCCGGTTACTCCTAATCCACGGTACCATTGCAAAAGATAGTAGCCAAAACCTATAGCTATAATAACAAGCAGGAAAAGTATCCATGCCCAATATTTTCGACTTCCGGTAAACGCTTTTTCTATCATTATGACTATCCTAGATTACATAATAAACGTTGGGCCCTGTCCCCAGTTCAGCTTTACGCTGAATGCTGTAGTTTGCTGCGAGGAGCTTTCTGATATCCGAGCTTGGGTCATTCAGGTCGCCAAAAACCAGAGCCTTCTCCGTGCACGCTTCTACGCATGCCGGAATCAAGCCTTTGGCAAGCCTTTCCTCACAGAAGTCGCACTTCTCCACCACACCTTTGGTTCGCGTCGGGTAATCTGGATTGATCTGCTTGATGTAGGGTCGCGGGTCTACCCAGTTGAAGCTGCGTGCCCCGTAGGGACAGGCAGCCATGCAGTATCGGCATCCGATACACCTGTGATAGTCCATCATAACTATTCCGTCTGCGCGCTTCCACGTAGCGGCTGTCGGGCAAACCCTCGCGCAGGGGGGGTGATCACAGTGATTGCAGAGTACGAGAACGGGTAGCCCTTTCAACGAATTGGCAAGGAAGGGGCTGTTTTGTTCAGGGAATACATCCTCATAATTAACGTCCCATATCCATTTAATCTCATGCTTCGGGTTAGGGATGTCAGGCACGTTATGGACGGAATTACAGGCAGCTATGCATTCTGTGCATCCATCTTTGCAGTTAGCGATTTTAATAGCCATGCCCCACTTTGTCTGGCTCGATACTTCCGCTACTACAGACTTTTTCGGCGCTTCAGTTCTCGAGAATACATCAATAATCGGCTTTACTGCGAGAAGCCCAACGAAGGCAATTCCCGCCATTTTTATAAATCCTCGCCTATCGACGTCCATCTACTGCTCCCCAGTAATATTGCCACTGCCGGTGTCACTGATTTGGCAACTCCAGCAATTGGGAGTTACTCCCTCATAGGCAAGGCAGGTATTAATATCCGGCAAAGTGACAGCTCCAGCAATTGGGAGTTACTCCTTCATAGGTGTGGCATTGGTCGCAGAATTGGGTCTTATCATGGCAAGTCAGACACGTCCCGGTCAGGCTTATATTCCACTCTTGCCCATTGCTTGCTATGTAGGTGTCATTCCCATCACGGACAACCAGAGTCCTCCACTCATCTAGCAATTTCATGTGGTTATCTAACATGTAGCTTGTGGACTCTACACACTCATTACCCGCGGCAGCCTGGAGTTGGGGCACATGACTGGTTTGACTGTGAGCCGTGAGATACCATATAGGAAAGGTAATCAGAATTAGGAAGATTACAATTCCGGCAATGATTTTGCCTTTGTCGTACATTAGCTTCCCTCTTTTTTGAAGGGTGTGCCGCGCATATCGGTTGTTCGCTCCTTCTCGCCCTTCATCACCAGCGCGTTCCCAACCAGTTCATGAAGACCGCTGACCTCTACCCCGGGAACCCAGTATTGCAGTAGGGTTGGAAGCACGGCTCTATCAATGGCGCAAATACAGGTGAGGAGATTCACTCCGTGTTTTTCCTTAACATACTTTACAGCGTTCGCCCTGGGAAGGCCGCCCCTCAACCTCATTTCTATATTCTCATCCGAACCCAGCCCGGCCCCGCTGCCGCAGCAGAAGGTGTATTCTTTTATGGTATTCTCCGGCATCTCATAGAAATTGTTGCATACATTCTTGATTATGTATCTCGGCTCCTCAAAAAGCCCCATAGCCCTGGCCGGATTGCAGGAATCATGGAAGGTCATCTTCCAATGGTCATTGCGGCTGCGATTTAGCTTCAGTTTATTGTTCTTGATAAGGTCGGCGGTAAATTCGCAGATATGAACCATTTTTGTGGCTTTCGCGTTTTCAAACTTCGTACCCGTTATCGGAGATGCCGGTTCCTCCAGAAAATCGGCAGGCCCGTTGACGGTGTTCATATACTGGTGGACAACCCTCCACATATGGCCGCACTCTCCCCCGAGGATCCATTTCACTCCCAGCCTTTTGGCTTCGGCGTACATCTTAGCATTCAGCCTTTTCATCATCTCAGCGGAGTGGAAGAGGCCGAAATTACCTCCTTCAGAAGCATAGGCGCTCCAGGTGTAATCAAGCCCGATTTCATGGAAAAGCATTAAATATCCCAGGAAGGTATACCAGTGGGGGCTGGCGAAGTAATCGGCGGAAGGAGTGATGAAGAGCAGTTCCGCGCCTTTCCTGTTGACAGAAGCTTCAACTTTGACGCCAGTTAGGTCCTCTACCTCATCTATGGCAAAATCCAGCGTGTCCTTAAACGCGTGAGGCGGTACGCCGAGGTGATTTCCTGTCCTGAAACAGTTAGACGCCGGCTCGATGACCCAGCCTACGTTGCAGCCGACCAGGCTGAGCAGCTCTCGCGCCATCATCGTTATTTCACAGGTATCAATGCCATACGGGCAGAAGACCGAGCAGCGGCGACACTCAGTACACTGATAGAAGTAGTAGTACCATTCTTTCAGCACGTCCTCTGTCAGTTCCCTGGCTCCACCTATTTTGCCGAAGAGCTTTCCCCCCAGGGTGAAATACTTCCTGTAAACTGACCGGAGCAGCTCGGCCCTGAGCACCGGCATATTCTTGGGGTCTCCGGTGCCGATGAAGAAGTGACACTTGTCAGCGCAGGCACCGCATCGTACGCAGATATCCATGTAGAGCCGAAAGGACCGATATTTTTTCAGGCGCTCATTCATTCCTTCGAGTATTATCTGTTTCCAGTTCTCTGGCAGCTTCCAGTCGGCATCGAAAGGTTGCCATTGTCTCGGATACGGGAGTCCCAGGTATTCCTGATGTTTCTGCGGCGCACTGTAGCAATAGGTGCCCTTTTTGAAATCAACGGGGGTTTCCATCCAACCCTTTTCAGGGGGGGTGTAATCTAACTTCAATAATTCTTCTGGTTTTTTTGTTGTATCCGTCATCTCATTCCTTTTCCAAAGGCAACCCGGCGTCTTTCATGTGCTCTCTGAACTCGTCCTCCCACTCTTGATATGTGTGAACCTTGACAGAGTAGTTCCAGGGGTTAATATGCCTGCGCATGCGGCTGTTGTTCGCCAGGTTTCTCGTCGGGCTGAGGAAGATCCCTGCCATGTGAACCATTTTACTGAATGGGAAGTAGGCAAATAGAGTACAGACGAGGAAAAGATGGACATAAAAGGCCAGGCCGATTCCGGCTGCAGGAATAGAGGGATGGAAGCTCAAGACTCCCAGCGCCAGTTCCTTTACACTCACTAGGTCTACTCTGAAAATGTACCGCATAAAAATGCCGGAAAGAGCTATGCTCAACAGCAGCAAGACTGCGAAGTAGTCGGAGAACAGTGAGATATAGCGTAGTTGCGCACCCGCCATCCTTCTCAGTAAGAGGTAACCCAGTGCCAATACAATGAGGATATCGGTTACGTACAGAGTGGGTAACATTATCTGAAAAAGGCCATCCAATCTCTGAAGGGAGATGACAAAAGCGGGCACAGGCTCGACGAACAGTCTTAAATGCCTCAGTAGAATGATAAGAAGACTCCAGTGGAAGACGAATGCCCCCAGCCAGAGTAACTTGCTGTCTTTGTAGACGAGTTTCTGAATCCCTCGTCTCAGTTCGGTTTTCGTGTTCCGCAACAGCGACCGGAACACGAGCACTTCGAGTGCCATCCTGCCGATGACGCCGGCAGTGTTGTAAGGGTTTTCGATTTTTTTTGACTTGATCCAGGGGAGAGATTTTTGCTGCCCGCAGGTTGTAGGTATGCGGAAGGGAACAGGCGAGCTTGCCCATCTCACGACGCGATAGACAAGTCCTACGACGAAGATGAAGAGGGCCGCATAGGGTATGATGATTCCGAAAACAAGATACACGGCATTCATTCCACAGCCTCGCCGTGCTTCCCGTTTTTACCTCCCATCAACCTGAGCAGCCTGAAAGCTATCTCTCTGTCAGCCCTCACCTCATTTACCCGGAGTTCGCAGATTTTCTCGCGGCTTTCCATGTATTTGTCGAACGCTATAGATGCCAGTTTGTCTATCCCGGGCTCAAACTTCAGCCATTCCCCGAAAGACTGTTTTTTCTCTAGCTCGCTCCCCAGTTCATCTGTTATAGCTTTTTTCAACAGGAAAACAAAGGAGATAGCTTTCTGAGGGGAGAAGTCTTGAACTGCTCTGATTTTAATAATATTGTCCAGAGATGCTGCGGCTTTATCGGAGTCTACCCGGTCCTGCAGTAGTTCATCATAAAGAGAGTTTATTTCCTGGGAGATTGTATGGCCTACCGGATTGGTGAATCTGTCGTTATCCTTGAGAAAGCCTGAGACGCCTGTGGGATACGTATCTGCTATCAGATTGAACCATCTTTGCAAAATGGAGTTTTTATTC
Source organism: Dehalococcoidia bacterium (assembly GCA_034409195.1). Classification (GTDB taxonomy): domain Bacteria; phylum Chloroflexota; class Dehalococcoidia; order SZUA-161; family SZUA-161; genus JACWAE01. Next base: position 15,268 of record DAOUMT010000079.1, on the reverse strand, counting down.
TGCGTTAAAAGCGTTTTCAGAGCCATGGTTTAACAATAACATAGTGATTCGACAACCTAAGGAAAATGATACTCTAAGGCTAGGTAGCAGACATCGGCTAATCGGCTTATTATGGCATAGGCAATAATGCCTAGAAAAATCTAATAATTCTAGGCATGAGTTCAAAGCGGTTCAGGATGTAGGTAAATCATCCTGAGTATAATGAGCAGGGCTTATATTATTCTTAATCCTGCGATTTTTATCGCTCCCCTTTGATAGCCGTCTGGAAATAGCTTTCCCAGGTCCTCTGACTCGATATTGTTTGATTTACAGCACTCGTATACGGTCGGTACAAGGCTATTCTTTTGCCAGCTATCGCGAAGATATTGTATTATTTCCCAGTGTTTTTTGGTTAATCCTCCCGGAATCTTCATCTCCAATGCTTTATTTACAGCGTAGTCTTCGTCCCATTCACCGGGATCCACCAAAAATCCATATACGTCTATTCTGTAAACTTTACCTTTTGGTTTAGCCACTTCTTTTTCAGCAACACGTATAGGAACGGGTTCCCCGTAGTAATTCACCAGACGGTCTTTGTAACTTATTCCTGCCAGCAGGCAGGCACCTCGCTGGTAGCCGCTGGGAAAGAGCTTCTCTAAGTCTCGGATGGCTAATCTATTTGCTTTGCATGTTTCAAAAACTCTAGGGCATACGCCGTTTTTGAAAAAATATTTTCTAATGAAATAAATTACATCCCAGTGCCTCTTGGAGAGCCCTTCGGGTATTTTCAATCTAGATGCCATTTCCGATGCGAAATTTTCGTCCCAATGGTCATGATTTGTTAAGAAACCCAACTCGTCCACTTCATAGGCTTTGTCTTTCAGGTTGATTTTCATGTTTTCAGACTCCTTTCTGTTCAGGTACCACCACACTCTGGCTACCCAGAGAGAACGCCTATATTCCACCAGCTCTATTTGTAGCATATCTTATCCGAGCAGGGCTAGTATCTTATTGTCCGTTGAAGATACGTATTTCTACCTAATTTTCTGATAAGAGCACTTGACAAAAAGCGGTCTTGAACAGATAATTAAAATATATTAGTATATGCTTATAAGCTGATGAATATGAAAGAAAATAGACAGGGCAATATTGAAGAGCAAGCTGCGGTTTTCAGCGCACTCGCCGACCCTACCCGTCTGAGACTGGTGAGATTGCTCTGTCAACAGCGCGACCCTGATGCACTGTGTGTGAACGCGCTGGCAGGTTTTCTGGGAGTTACCCAGTCTGCCGTTTCCCAGCATATACGGGTGCTTAAATCTGCCGGACTGGTCAAAGGGCTGAGGCGCGGCTACCACATTCACTACTTTATTAACCACGATACTCTGGAGCGCTGGCGCGAGGAGGTTCTGCAAGCTTTAACGATAGAAGAGCAAAGCCTAGACGAAGAATTTTGCACTAAACATTGCCCCCTGAAGGCGAAGCAAGAAGATAAAACTTAAAGGAGAGCCCAGATGCCAGTAATAGCAGCAGTAGTAAAATGCAAGAAGTGCGGCTCTGAAATAAGGTCGGACTGGAAGTTTTGCCCCAAGTGCGGTGACAAAATTGTATGCGTCGAGAAATATAAGGAGCTATGCGCCCGGAAAAGGTAAGCCTCCAGGCCAACGGTGCAGGATGCTTGAAGAGCGTGTTGCTGAGTTCAAGTAAGCTATCTGTTTACTTTCCTTTATTTAAGATTCAAATTGTCCTCCGAAGCAACGGCCAGAAATAAACTGGCAGAGCAAGAACCATACCACCTGAGGTATAGGATAACCACTTCCCGCTGCTTGACAGCAACTATAAAATGTCTTATATTATAAGCGTAGATGCGCATATAGGGAGATGGAATGAGGGATTTGGTCAAAGCTATGAGAGCGCTGTCTGACGAGACCAGGCTCAGGATATTAAACCTGCTCCTGGTGAGAGAGTGCTGCGTTTGTGAGGTTATGCAGGCGCTGGACATCTCACAGACCAGGGCCTCCCGCAACCTGAGCGCACTTTACGATGCCGGTTTCCTCAAACTGAGGAAGGACGGCCTGTGGTCGTTGTATTCCATTGACAGAGAAGGATTTAAGCCGTATTACGCCGACCTGGTCGAGGCTGTGAGGAAAGGGCTTAAGGGCAATGAACTGGTGGCACAGGATAGAGAGCGGCTCAAAAAAGCCAGGCGCGTAGGCCCTGGCTGCCTACGGAAATGTGCTAAATAGCCTCTCTCTTTTTGCCATGAATATGCGTTATTGCGCATCTAAGCAAGGACTTTGCAAGTCTACGAATGTCAATTATTAGAAGGAGGACGGAAATGGATACTGTACCAAAGTGGGCATGGGAGTTTCACGGCCACCGTTGCCCTTTCATGCCACTCGGCTACCGTCTGGCAAAGAGGGCAATGCAGGAACTTGGAGTGGAGCACGAGAAAGACCACGGATTCTTTGTCATTCCTGAGCTGGGGGTAGGACATCCCCAGACTTGCCTCATGGACGGCATCCAGATAGCCACTGGCGCTACCTACGGCAAATCGCTGATGGAGAAAACCTTCTGGGGGAAGCTGGCGGCGGTCTTCTACCATCCGGAGAAGGGAGCAGTGCGGTTGTCATTGAAAGCAGACTTCCTGGATGATTTCGGCAAGGTGGAGTTCTTCGCCTATCGCAAGAAGGGGGTCGAGCCATCGCAGGTTCCGGCCAATGTTACCAACGAAGCCATAGAGTGGACTGAAGCTCAGCATGATGATAAAGTCTTCAAGGTCGAAAAGCTTCCGGACTATCAGTTCAACCGGGTGAAGGGGTCTTTCAACAAGGCCAAGTGTGTTAAGTGCGGCGAGTACGTTTTTGAGAGGTACGTGCGGATGGTCGGTGGTGAACCACACTGCATACCGTGCTCCGGATATTCCTCATAGGTTTTTCATCCGAGATATGGCATTCAGGTCTATATAACCCTGGAGGTGCGAGATGTCAGCGACAGCTGTAATCATCGGCTGCGCGGCCATGATAGCTGTGTCCATAGTCTTCTCCATGGTGGGCCAGGGAGGGGGGGCGCTCTACGTGCCCATCCTACTGGCACTGGGAGTAAGCTTCCATACTGCCTCCACCACCAGCCTTTTTATCATCATAGTTGCCAGTCTCTCCGCGACTCTGATATATGCGCGAAAGAGGGTAGTCGACTGGAAGCTTCTGCTCGCTATCACTCCACTGGCTCTCGGAACCTCTTTCCTCGGAGGCTATATCGCGCAGTTTGTAGCTGTGACCGTGTTGAAAATCATCTTTGCCGCAGTGCTTATTATTGCAGCGATCTTCCTGCTGCGGCCTGCGTCAGATACTGCGACTCGGCCCAGGTTCGTTCCCGCCTGGGGATGCTCGAACAGATGTTGCGGCGAGTACAAGTACAGCATCTCGATGCTTCTGATTTTGCCAGGCACGGCCCTAGCCGGCTTCATCGCCGGCATGATTGGAGTCGGTGGAGGTCTGTTCGTCTTGCCCCTATTGGTGTTGCTGGCAGGATGCCCTATGCGCATCGGGGTGGGTATCTCCTCAACCTATGTCGGAATAGCAGCCGTCGCTGGCTTCCTCGGCCACGTAGTCAGCGGACACTTCGACCCCTGGTCAGCACTGCCTCTGGCTGCCGCCGCCTTCGTCGGTGCGCGTATCGGGCCCAGCATCTCGCTCAAGACTGATGTGCGGCGCCTCAGGATGCTGCTGGCTGTCGTTATTATCATAGCATCGGCCTGGATGGCGGCAAATGTGTTTATTACCTGAAGAAATCTCCAAAAGGTGAAAAATGGACATTCAGAGTTTAGCAGTAAAAATAAAGGAAATACTGGATATAGCATATGAACCTGTGGCGGTGAAGTTCTTCGAACACAGGGTTGATTTGGAGGGCTTCGAATTACCCAGCGAACGACGATATTGTCAGGTGTTGATGGGCGCCAGGGAGGGCAAGAAGTACCTTCTCACCGCGGATAATATCGCCTGTCCCGCTGCGGCATGGGCAATCGGCTTTAAGGAGCCGCCGCCCGCGCTTTTTTCCGGAGAGATGCCGTTTAAAATGGGCATCTTTGGCAGCCCGGAGGCTGTCAGGAACACGTTGAGCACTATGACCAGACTGGAAATGGGCAAATACAAGATGGTAGCCTGTTGCCCTCTGGGAGAAGCCCCTTTCGAGCCTGATGTGGTAGTTTTGGAGGCCGATGTCGAGCACCTGATGTGGGTGGCTCTGGCACTTCTTTTCGAGACTGGAGGAAGGCTGCCGCTCGATACCGCTATTCTGCAAGCGACATGCGTTGATGCCACGATAACTCCATTTGTCTACCAGAGGCTCAATGCCTCGCTGGGCTGCTATGGCTGCCGCGAGGCAACCAATCTGGCTGAGAGCGAGTGCGTTCTGGGATTCCCCTTCAAAGACCTGTACAAGATTGTAACATCGCTGGAAAAGCTCAATCAAAAGGCGATTCCAAGAGTTAGGGGTAAGACCGTGTATAAGGCTCTGTTGAGCAGGGGAGGCTAATGTATAAGGAGGGCATGAAATGCTCGAAATCAGAAAAACAGCCGTAACTCTCGAAAAAGACGAGTTATCTGAACTGGAACACATCTTGATTGAGCGCAATGAAAAGAAAGCCTTCGCTTTCCTGAAAAAGTCAATCTACGACAAGACAGTTCGTATTCAGCAGGGAAGGTGAAAAGGGCAGCTAACGACTCGGTTTGCGGTACAAACTGCGGAAAACGACTTGGGCAAGGAGGATAACCGTGCTTGAAATCAGAAAGACAGCCATAGCCCTCGAGGAAGAGGAACTGCTGGAGCTGGAACAGATAATAGTTGACCGCGATGAAAAAGAGGCACTGATTTTCTTGAAGAAGTCGGTATATGATAAGGTGGTTCACTCTCAACAGGGCAAACTGAAATCGCACCTCGATACCGGCGAAGACCCCGTGGGTAGATTCAGGCAGAAACTCTAGAGATATGTCATTGCGAGGAGTTCCGATTCATCAGGACAACGTGGCAATCTCAACGCTGATGTAAAGCATAGACGATGAGATTGCTTCGCCTCCGCTAAGGCGGATGGACTCGCAATGACATAGAAAAAGATCAGCGATAATTATGAATAAAGCTGGGTCAATGGCCGGCATGCGTCGGCTTGCCTTATTAGACCGCTTCCTCACGCTCTGGATATTCCTGGCGATGGGGTTGGGCGTGGGGCTGGGCTACTTTATTCCCGGCACAGCCGATTTTATCAATCGCTTTCAAGTAGGCACGACTTCCATACCTATAGCTATCGGCCTCATACTCATGATGTATCCCCCGCTGGCCAAGGTGAAGTATGAGGAACTGGGCAAGGTGTTCCGAAACTGGCGCGTGCTGCTGCTTTCTCTGGTGCAGAACTGGGTAATCGGGCCCCTGCTAATGTTCTTCCTGGCAATCGGATTCCTCGGGTTCCTGTGGCCGTATCCAGACTACATGCAAGGGCTGATCATGATAGGCCTAGCCCGCTGCATCGCCATGGTGATTGTGTGGAACGAACTGGCAAAGGGAGACAGCGAATACGCCGCCGGGCTGGTGGCCTTCAACTCCATCTTTCAGATAATTTTCTACTCCGTATACGCCTATGTCTTCATAACGGTGCTTCCGGGTTTGTTCGGGCTTCAAGGCACGGCAGTACATGTCACCATAGGCCAGATCGCCCAGAGCGTATTTATTTACCTGGGCATACCCTTCTTCGGGGGAATGCTCACGCGCTTCGCATTCATCAGGGTGAGGGGAAGGGAATGGTACGAGAAGAAGTTCATCCCCAGAATCAGCCCTGTAACTCTCATAGCCTTGCTCTTCACCATAGTGGTTATGTCCTCCCTCAAGGGCGAATACATTATTGACCTGCCTCTGGACGTGGTGCGCATCGCTGTCCCGCTTCTCATCTACTTCGTGGTTATGTTCCTGGTATCGTTCTATATGGGCAGGAGAATAGGTGCCGACTACTCTAAGACAGCGACCATCTCCTTCACTGCTGCCAGTAACAACTTCGAGCTGGCAATCGCTGTAGCTGTAGCAGTGTTCGGTATCGGCTCAGGTCAGGCCTTTGCCGCTGTCATAGGGCCGCTGGTGGAGGTGCCGGTGCTTATCAGCCTGGTAAATGTGGCCTTGTACTTCCAGCGAAGGTATTTTCATGCTGAGACGGCTTGATTCTGCCAGGAGACTATCTGACATGGAAAAACAAGATTCTGAAAATCATAAGTCCGGCTGTTTGGTCTGTGGCAGGGAGCTTGTATACCACGATACCTACGAATCCCGTGAGTGCTTCTATTGCAAACAGTCTTATGAGACTAATGTAACATGTGCTGCTGGTCACTATGTATGTGACTCATGCCACAGCCTTTCAGCAATCAACATTATAAGGCAGTTTTGCGACTCGAGCGGGCTCACCGATCCTTTGCAGATGGCTATCATCTTGATGCGGCACCCCGCGGTGAATATGCACGGTCCCGAACACCATTTTCTGGTACCGGCGGTATTACTGGCTGCCTACTATAATGTAAAAGGGGATGCTGCGAAGAAGAAAGAGAAGATTGCACAGGCAGAGAAGAGGGCTAAACAGATACTGGGGGGCTTCTGCGGCTTCTATGGAGACTGCGGCGCCGCAGTTGGCACAGGCATTTTCTTGAGCCTTGTTACCGGTGCCACTCCCCTTTCTGTGGATAGCTGGAGGCTTTCCAATCTGATGACGTCTGAGTCTCTCAGGTCCGTTGCTCTCCACGGCGGGCCCAGGTGCTGTAAACGGAACACTTATCTTGCCATTATGGAAGCTGCCCGGTTTCTGAAGGAGAACCTCAATGTCCGGATGGACATATCCCCCAAAATCCAGTGCCAGTTCAGCCCCTTGAACAAGGAATGTCTGAAAGAGGGATGCGTTTTCCATCTCGGGTATAAAGGACAGATAGCGGCTTGCTGATATTTCCCCTGGAATTTCATTAGCAGTTCCTGAATCTTAGTCAAAAGGTGATCCCTGATTGACTTGATAGATCGGATGAATCCAGTATCTAATTTATTAATGCAGTCTCTTTCCTAATCTGGTTAATCATACCCATGGCTACTTCGACATATTGGGCATCGTCCGGTGGAGCCAACTTGATGAACCTCTCGTAGAACTCTAGAGCCTTTTGGGATTCCCCCTGACTTTGGTAGGTTTCCCCGAGGCTGAAATTAGTGGCGGCATCGTCAGGGTCTATATTTAAAGCTTCCTTCAACTCAGCCATTGTCAGGTGAATGTTGCCCGTAGCCTTGTATGCAACGCTCAGATTATAGTGGCTCTGGGCAAGGCCGGGGTTTATTTTGAGTGCCTCTTTAAATTCCGCGATGGCCTGCTCCGCATCGCCCAGGGCGTAATAGGCAACCCCCAGATTATTATGAGCATCAGCAAAACCCGGGTTAACAATTAAGGCCCTCTCGTACTCGCCAATTGCTAAATTCACCTGCCCTTGAACGTGGTGGGCAACTCCCAGGTTGTTGTGCTCTTCAGCATCCATGCCTCTCGCCGGCTTCACACTGTCGGCTCTGCGCTCCATCTTCCACGTGGTCGGGTCATCGGTTACGCCTGCTTTGCTTGCCATTGGACTCACCCCCTCCGAGTTTTATCATAGCGAAGCTTTTCAGGTAGGGTTATTAACGGGATTACACAAAAAAAGTAAATCAGTTTACATTTTGTTAATTTTAGGGGGCTTAAGTAAAGTCGGGGGGACAGTTCAGTGTATTTGCTTTCGCATCTCTTCGGGTCGGAGGATAGTGATGCGTTTCTTGTCGATACAGATTATCCCTTTATCTTGAAATACGCCCAGCAGTTTGTTGATGGCAACCCGGCTTGCTCCCACGAAATTCGCTAAGTCCTGCTGCGTGAGACGAAGGTCTATCTCTACACCTCTTTTAGTTACGAGGCCGTGCTTTTCACTCAGCTCCATGAGTCTCCTGCGAAGCCGCGCTGACAGGTCGAGAAAAATGGCGTCCTCCAGCAAGACATTAGTGCGCCGCAAACGGTCGCTCAGAGCAGCCAGCATATCAGCGGCAAGCCCGGCGTGTTTGCCTAAAACGTCCAGGAAGTCATCGCGGTGCAAAGTAAAAACCTCAGTGTCTACCATTGCTATTACATTAGCTGAGCGAGGCCTGCCGTCCAGCAGAGAGAGTTCGCCAAAGAAGTCGCTATCCGTCAGGATGGCCAGGATTACCTCCTCTCCCTCCGGGGAGGTTGTCGTAATCTTTACCTGTCCGGCATTAATGATGTGAAGCATGGAACCAGGGTCGTCTTTGTGGAAAATAGTCTCACCTCTCCGGTAATGCCGCGTTGTCAGCTTGTTGGCAAGCTCTGCGAGATAGGCAGGCTTCAGTGAAGTAAAAACGGGGACTTTGGCCAGTAAATTTACCTTTTCCATGTTCGCAAGCTCAGCAGGCCACAACTAACAAATGGGTCAGCTTTGTATTCTCTCCAAAACTGAACGCGTACAGCGCCTGAATAATGGGGCTGGGGCCTTATCGATCACTGGAAGGTCTTCGCTGGTTTCACTAAAAACGGGGAAGTTGGGCTCAGCCTTTGGGATACTGGCGAGCCCAGAGCAATACGGGCCCTGATTGTCAGCTATCAGCACCCTTATCGTTTCCACCGTGCCACCCTCCTCTGTACAGGAGCAAATCACTTGTACAGAGCCCTTGCTACCTTCACCAGCAACTAAGTTACAATCATCAATCGGCAGAAGATAAAAGGTGTGAATTCTATGAGAGCGTCGCCGTCGTAAATTATGTCATGTTGCAATACAAAAGTCAATAGTTTCACTCGACTCCCGAGACCTTGATAAAGGGGCAGGGAGGCACCGGCATAAATCCAGGCGACAATCCGACTGTGGCTTCAAATCCCTGCAAGGGCCGGAGCGAGACTGGTTTTATAACGGAGAACCTCGACTTTTTGACGGCAAAAACAACAAAATGGAGGCTGGATTGTAGCAATTGGTTTCTTGACTCAAGTGATATAATTTTGTTGGATTCATGTACGATATCGAATACGATATAGATACAATCTGCTGAATGACACAGAGAAAATACCAACTAAAGCTCTTGCGAGTTTGCGGATTCGGCTGTAAACTGGGTCTGCCGCAATTTGCAGACCCTGATTTGTGGCAAATTCATTTTCATGTCTCACCCCAAGCCCAAATACTAAAGAGGTCGGCTGTTGCAAGAAAATATGATAAAGTCCACTGAAAAGAAAGATAGGAGGTGTAGTAGATACAATGGATTTTAGTCTAAGTAAACAGCACGAAATGCTCAGGAACATGGTGAGCGAGTTTGCGCAGGCAGAGCTATCACCTAAAGCCTTGGAACTGGATGAAAAGGGGAAATTTCCTTTTGAGGAGGTAAAACGGGCCGCAGCGCTGGGCCTGGTCGGGATAGTCATCTCCAAGAAATACGGTGGCGCAGAGATGGGGCATCTGGCCCGTGTTATAGCTATAGAAGAGGTGTCAAAGGCCTATCCTCCCCTCGGTTTCTTCCTGCAGGTAGGCTCCATAGGCATGTACATGCTGCAGACCGAAGGGACAGAGGACCAGAAGCAAAAATATCTTCCTCCCCTGTGCAAAGGTGAAAAGATCATGGCCATGGCCCTGACCGAAGCCTCGGGTGGCTCCGATCCCTCAGCTATGCAGACGATGGCGAAAGCCGATGGTGATGTATATGTTCTCAATGGAAGGAAGCAATTTATCAGCTTTGTAGAAGCGGCAGATTTGGTTTGTGTAACGGCTAAGACAGATGACAAATTCAACGTCTTCATAGTGGAGAAGGGGACCCCTGGATTTGAGATTGTCCGGAGAGATAAGCATGAAGGGCTTCGTTCCATTCCTGTAAATGAGTTTGCTTTAACGAATTGCCGCGTTCCCAAGGCAAACCTGGTTGGCCAGGAAGGCAAGGGATTGGGAGTTACCATGAGCGGCATTGCAGTTATGGGAAGAATGGGTGCGGCAAGTGTAGGACTAGGCATAGCCCAGGGATGCTATGAGATCGCTCTCAAATTTGCTAAGGAAAGAAAGCTTTACGGCAAGCGGGTCGCTGACCTGCAAGGCATTCAGTTTATGCTGGTGGACATAAGCACCGGCATTGAAGCAGCACGGTTACTGACCTACAAGGCTGCATGTCTCCTGGACCAAGGCAAAAACGCCAGGGAGGCAGGAACCGAAATAGCCAGAGCCAAGCTTTATGCTTGCGACCTTGCCAACGACGTAGCGTTTAAGACGGTGAGGATTCTCGGGGGAGCCGGGACTACCCCGGAGTATCAGGTCACCCGCAGACTGAGAGATGCACTGGAGCTTCTGCCTGCTGCCGGAACCCAGGAGATTATGAAGGTGGTCATTGGAGGTGGCATCACCAGATAATGGACATCGTTGTCTGCATCAGGAGGATAACGCAGGAGCCACAGCCAGGCCAGTCTATTCTGAACCCGCTGGACAGGAATGCCCTGGAGGAAGCGCTGAGGCTTAAAGAGAAGTTGTCAGGAAAGGTTACCGCTTTAACCATGGATGCCCCTCCGGGGAGGCGAGCCCTTGAAGAGGCTGTAGCGATGGGTGCCGATGAGACCATGTTTCTCTGTGATAACGCCTTCGCTAGGGCTGATAGTCTGGCAACTGCTTACGCGCTCTCCTATGGCATACGCAGCCAGGGTCATTTTGACTTGATTCTCTGTGGCAATGAATCCTTGGCTGGCGCCACAGGTCAGGTAGGCCCACAATTGGCCGAGCTTCTTGGAATATCTCACGTCACTTTTGTGAGAAAGATCGAGAGCATAAACGGAAACAGGTTCCTTATTGAGAGGGCTCTGGAGCATGGCTATATGAGAGTGGAGGTGGAGCTGCCCGCTGTGCTATCAGTAGTGAAGGAGATTAATACGCCCCGGCTTGCTACTGTATGGGGGATAATGGCAGCGGCTGAGAAAGAGGTAAAAATCTGCACAGCAAACGAGATAGCTGCCGAACCTCAGAACATAGGAGTCAAGGGCTCTCCCAGTTGTGCGCTCCGAGAGTTCAAAAAGACCTTCGACCGCAGGAAAGAGATTCTTTCTGGGCCCCCGGAGGAAGTGGTGAGGAAAGCAGTCGACAGGCTCGTCGAGCTAGGAGCGATATGAGCGTGGCCCAAGAGGTCTGGGTCTGGAGTGAGCAGCGTCAGGGAAAGCTGATGGACGTCTCACTGGAGCTTTTGGGCAATGGCCGGGAGCTGGCGGAGAAGCTGGGAGCGGACCTTGCTGCTGTAATGCTGGGCGATGAGGTCGAAGGCCTGGCCGGAGAGCTCTTGCATTATGGGGCGAGGAGGGTCTATCTGTTGGAGCACCCGACACTCCGGATGTACGAAGGCAATCTCTATGCAAAGCTTCTCGCTGAAATCGTGAAGAGTCATGAGCCGAAGATATTGTTGGTGGGGGCTACCGCACTGGGAAGGGAGCTCTCGGCGGCAGTGGCTGCCAGGCTCGGGACCGGGCTTATCGCTCACTGCATTGACCTGTATATCGATGAAGAATCCAGGCTCGTCCAGGTGGTGCCCGGACAAACAGAGAACACACTGGTTGAGTACAGCTGCCTCAGAAGTCCTCAGATGGCAACCGTCAGGCCGGGCGTGTTTCCACGGCCGGAAAGAAGCGAGAAGAAAACGGGGGAGATAGTAAACCTCGCTTTCGAGGCAAAAACGGAGGATGCTAAAGCTAGGACTGTAGAGGTGTTTGAGGAGCCGCCTTCGGAAATGCAGTTGGAGGGAGCGGGTGTGGTGGTGGCGGGGGGCTGGGGCCTACACTCCGTGGGTGGGTTTGAAGCAGTTAAAGAGCTAGCTGAGGTTCTAGGGGCTGCGATAGGGGGAACTCGACCTGCCGCAGACAAAGGGTGGGTTCCTCGGGAATCTATGATAGGGCAGAGTGGTAAAACTGTGAGCCCGAAACTGTTTATAAGCATCGGGGCCTCGGGAGCGATGCATTTTACCACGGGTTTCTTGAGGTCCAAAGTTATCCTGGCCATAGACCAGAACCCCAAAGCACCTATTTTTGAAGTCGCCGATGTAGGCATCGTAGGAGACCTGAGAACTATCCTCCCTCTTCTTACCGAAGAGCTGAAGAAGGTAAATAAGCGGGGCAGTAATTAGGCAGTGTTCAGGCAGTATGCCTTTGCCTTAATGCATATGTGAGATGATTTGAGAAGGAGGTGAGCAGAGAAATAAGCGAACTTAGTAGTCGGAAGTAAATCCATAAAGTTCTTAGCACAAAAGTACAGGAGGTGTTAAAAATGGCTAGAAACAAAGTGAAGAAGTATGAGTGGTTCAAGTATGAGATAGATAAGGACAACCCCAAAATAGCCATATGGACCTTCACCCGTCCTAAATCACTGAATACTATACCTCCATATAATTTGTTACCTGAGCTCAGGGAAGCCGCCTGGACGGATGACGGTACCCAGGTGGTAATCATAAAGGGCGAAGGGCGCGCTTTCGGCGCGGGGTACGGCTATGAAGGCTCTGAAGAACTCAACAAGGCAATACCGACCTGGGAAAAGCTACCGGTCGGCTGGGGAGCTTCGGGCAAAGCGCCCATGATGGGAGACCCCAATACCCCCTTCGATGCACATATCAGCGATTATCTCAACACCTATGCCCTCAACTATTGGAGGACTTTCTGGGAGCAGGAGAACAAATTCTTTATAGCCCAGGTGCAGGGGTTCTGCATAGCAGGCAGTCTGGAGCTGGCTCTGCACAGCGATGTGACCTATGCGTCCGAGGATGCCTGGTTCGGTTATCCTGTGACCAGGATAGAGGGCAGCCTCTGCAGTCCGCTGTGGTACTATTGCATGGGCCCCAAGAAAGTCATGGAAATGATGTGTACCGGCGGCCTTATCAATGCCGAAGATGCTTATAAGTGGGGCATGGTTAATAAAGTATTTCCCACCTATGCGGACTTGGACAAGGGCGTGAAGAGGCTGGCAAAAGCCGTTTCTCTGATGACACCCCGTGCCATATTCAACATGAAAATGCAGAGACGCGTTCTCTACATGGAGATGGGTTACTATTCCGGAGCGCACATCATGGGTATCCTTGGCGGAGTCCTCCATAACAACACGACTCCGGAAGCGCGGGAGTACTTTAACCTTATGATTGAGAAAGGACCCAGGGCAGCTTATGACTTTGTTAATGCGCCTTTCGCCTGGTTTGACGAGGAGTGGAAGAAAGCGAGGGCGAAACCAATCGATACCAAGCAGCAGAAGAACAAAAGAAAATAGGAGCATCTGCTTCAACAATCTTGTCTTAACATAACGTCTGGCGCGCCAGCAAAACAGGCAGAAATGCTCGGCGTTAGACGGTTCTATTGGCTTTCAAGAAATAGTAAAATCAGGGCATCAATAGGTGTACTACTTTGACGCCCTGATTTCCTTCTAGACTTATGCCGGGACTTGATGCTAACACATAAAGAGTTGTTATATTGTGAAGGACGTAATCGCTTGCTGAGTGGGACGCCAGGATAACGAACAGCGGAGGAAGATAGATGGATTTCAAATTCACTCCGAAAGAAGAGGCGCTCAGGAAAGAATTCAGCGACCTTTTTAAAGAAGAGATGAAAAATGCCCCGCCCGAGTGGGGAACCGCTATGGAGTCAATGCTCAGTAGAGACGCATGCGCGAAGTTTCACAGGCAGATGGCGAAGAAACTGGGAGAGAAGCGCTGGCTATCTCGACCCTGGCCGACGGAATATGTGGGACAGGACGCTCCCCTGACAGAGCAGTTCATCTTCAGCGAGGTCATAGGGTACTACAAAGGAGCAGGTTTCGATCATTGGGGAGTAAGTTTGCTGGCTCCAACGCTTCTGGTCAGTGCTAACGATGAGCAAAAAAAGGAGCATTTACCTTACATAGCCAGAGGAGAGCGGTTCTGGACCCAGCTATGGAGCGAGCCTGGCGCCGGCTCGGACCTGGCATCTCTTACCACTCGTGCAACAAGAGAGGGAGATGATTACGTCGTCAGCGGGCAAAAGACATGGACCACAGGTGCCCACCGCGCAGACTGGGGTTTTTTGCTTGCCAGAACGAATCCCGCCGAGCGAAGAAGCCGCGGGCTCTCTTTCTTCCTCGTCGATCTGAAATCTCCTGGCATCACAATCAAGCCTATACTTAGTTTGGAAGGCTCTCACATGTTCAACGAGGTATTCCTGGATAATGTCCGCATCCCGGCGCGCAACAGGGTGGGCGAGGAAAACGAGGGCTGGGTGGCCTCACAGATGACATCCAATTTCGAGCGCTCCATGATAGAGCTGTTTTCTCTGCTTAAGCGTGATTTCGAGGACCTGGTAGAATTTAGCAAGAAGCCCACAAAAGGTGGCGATATTCCGGTAAACAATCCCTTGGTTCGCAATAAATTGGCCCAATTAGCATTGGAGATCGATGTGGGAAGGGCTATGTCTTATTTCATACTGTGGAGCCAGATCAAAGGCGGGCTTGTGGTGGCTGCTCCTATGGCCTGCGCAGCAAAGGTATACGGCACCGAGCTGATGCAGCGTCTCATCTATGCCGGCTGCCAGATTATGGGACTGTACGGTCAGGTAGGGGAATCAAGATGGTCTCCATTAAAAGGGTTATATGAAAGGGAATATCAGTTGTGCGTGGGCTCGAACATTGCCGGGGGCTCGTCGGAGATCATGAGAAATATTATATGTTCAATGGGGCTGGGCCTGCCGCGAAGCTGGTAATTGTGGAATATGGCTGGGATTAAAAATAGGGAGGCATGAACAGGAGGCGATATGAAGTGGGAAACAATTCTCTATGATAAAGTGGGCAGTGTAGCAAAGATCACACTGAACCGTCCCGATAAGAGAAACGCTCAGAATTACAGGATGATAGTTGAGCTGGAACAAGCCATGAAGGAGGCTGAAAAAGATAAAGAGGTGCGGGTTATCGTGCTCGCCGGCGCCGGCCACTCTTTTTCCAGCGGACATGACATGAGCGGCATGGCACCGGAGGGAGGCATGGCTGGCTGGCGGATTGGCAGCGAAGAACACCGGGAGTTTGAGGAGAAGTTTTTCGTCGAAAAATGTCTCTACATCAGGAACCTGCCCAAGCCGACGATTGCCCAGGTGCATGGCTATTGTATCGCCGCCGGAGTGATGCTTGCCAGCATGTGCGACCTGATTATTGCCTCCGAGGATGCCCTGTTCTCCACCATGGTAGGCAGAATGGCAGCTTCAGGGACCGAGCTTCTTGTTGAGCCCTGGGAGCTCGGAGTC
>DAOUMT010000078.1:0-4551 GCA_034409195.1 Dehalococcoidia bacterium | reverse complement strand
GAGTTTAACCAGACTACGCTTCGAGCCCGGAACAAGCACAGCTTCCAGAGCCAGTTTGACTTGCTCTTCATTCATGACACATCAAATTCCTTTCTTCTCAATAATATGCTCGCAGTAAGAGTCGCCCGCAGGGATAGATTTGCCGATCCGATAGGTGAGTCGCGGATTCAACTCCTCCACCACCGTTTTCTCCATAGTAGTATGAGCGAGGCACATCTCGGGATTAGTGAATTGGAGCGGGCAGGAGGTCGCTTTTATCACAATGCGGCCATCTGTCATCTCAGCTATTTCGCAAGCTTCTTTCTGACCTACAGTTTCAAATATCCTCAGCAAATACTCCGCCACCGAGCTGGCATCATTTCCCTCCACTCTTTTCCTGGCCCTCTCGGCTATCTGCAGCCCATACCTATGGCTCATCTCAGCAATAAGCTTTATTCCCTCATCACCAAACCTGTCATACAGAAAATCATAGTTGCTCCTCAGACGGGCATAGAGGCCAGCTACGGCGCTTCTGTACAGCTGCTCTAAAGTTCGCCCACTATTAAAAGCCATTTCACTCTCCCTTAGTGCAGTCTATTCATCAGATTGGGCAGCTTGCCCTTTAGATAGAGCTCTGCGGCTTTATAAATATTCTCTACATCAGTAACTATGGGCTCTATGTTATAGCCTTTCAGGCTCTCATAGGCCCCCCAGCCCATGCCTCCGGCAAAGAGAACCTGACAGTCGGCTATAGTCTCGGCCATACTGGCATGTCTACTCTGTGAGCCGACACCAAAGCCATGACGTTCGCCCGGTTCCAATTTATGTGGCTCATGAACGGTAAAGGTATGATGCCCCGCTTTGGGTCTCTGTTCCTTGCTCATGATTACGCCGTTATCTACAGTCAATACGACATAGTATGGGGCCCTCCCAAAATGCTGGCTAATCTTGAATCCATCGTCAGAAACTGCCGCTATTTTCACGGTCTAATCCTCCTGTTTGTTTAGTCTATCTTTATCTCATATCTGGGTTTGTCTTTCCCCAGATGTATTACGATTTTGACATTATTTCCCTCCGCAAGGTATTTTTCTGACTCATTACGCAACTTCTTCAAATCGGGAGATGTGAGCAGGGCTATCATTGCCTCATAGGTTCTTTCGAGTTTTTTATCTACTTCCCTGCCTTTGAGGAGCTCCCACAGGCAATTGCGCGATTCCTGCTCAGCGAGGCATTTAATACACTTGCCCGATACCTCTTTGGTCGAGTATCTGGGCTGAAGCTCTATATCATCCATGCCTCTTGTCCCTCCGACAGCCATGGTCTGAGGTGCACGGAGGTTTGTCGCAGCGTTCAGTCCTGCCGCAGCACGTCGAGCCATGCGAGGGTGAATGGGTTCTCACCATGTAAGATGAAGAAATTAGCTTCTGCATGTTCTTACTGCCACAGATAGGACAATTTACTTTTTCGCCGTAACTATGAAGAAAGAGGTCTGATATTTGTCCGCAGTCGCGACACTTGTAGCTGTAAATAGGCATTTATTTAGTCCTTTCTATGTTTTTGTCCTTGCAAGCTCTGATAAAGAAATCCATAGGGAATTTATCTCTCGAGATGCTCCATTATCGGTGTATTCGACCAGAGGCACACCTTTTCCTATTGATTCAGAGACATTGTTCTCGTAAGGAATTCTGGATATCACATCTATCTGTTGATTCTGGCAGTATTGCTCGATTATTCGGGTATTTTCTTCGTTCAGGTCGTACTTGTTAATGCAGACCAGCGATGGGACAACAAAATGACGGCACACGCCGATTACCCGCTCCAGGTCGTGCATGCCGGAAAGAGTGGGCTCTGTAATAAGAAGTGCCAGATTGGCCCCAGAAAGAGAAGAAATTACCGGACAGCCTATGCCGGGCGGGCCGTCCGTGATGATATAATCGAATCCTTCCTTTTGCACAATTGTCCGAGCATTCTGCCTTACGACATTCACCAGCTTGCCCGAATTCTCCTGGGCAATGCCCAGCCTGGCATGGACTAGCGGACCATATTTGGTAGCGGACACAAACCAGTGCCCGGCCATATTCTCATTCATTGAAATGGCATTCTCTGGGCAAACATGACAGCAAAAGCCGCAGCCTTCACAGGCAGTAGGCTCAACTTTGAGGTGTTTTATCGCCTCAAACCGGCAGATCTCTTCGCAGAGACCACAGCGCGTACAGAGTTTTTCATCAATAGTGGCAATCTGACCACTGCGGAACTCATGGGTTTCCCTTATCTCCGGTTTCAGAAGCAGGTGCAGGTCGGCGGCATCCACATCGCAGTCGCACAGCACCTTGTTCTTAGCCAGTGCAGCAAAGGAAGCCACAATAGTAGTCTTGCCGGTGCCCCCTTTCCCGCTTAGCACTACAATCTCTTTCACGTTTTTACCTGTCCATATTCGGCTACAATTTGCTCGATAGTGTGAAACAGCTCCAGGAACTCGGCGCACCACTCCGTCATGCCCTGGACGAGCGTTATCCCTCTCGAATATAATCTTGCGATCTCTATATCCAGTGGAATTGTCATGAGCAAGGTAATATCTTTCTCCAGGCAATATTCCTCTATCCGGTTATATGTGTTTCCTGAGCGATTGAGCACCACGCCGCATGGTATGCCCAATGCTTCCACCATATCGATAGCGAGAGTGAGGTCGTGGAAGCCGAACGGTGTAGTTTCGGTCACCAGTAGGCAGAAATCGCTGCCTCTAATGGACTCTACAACCGGGCAAGATGTGCCGGGGGAGACATCTATGATTGCTGTTCGGGCCGGGTTAATGTAACGCTTGGCCTCCCGAATGACCGGCGTGGGCATGGCTTCACCCACTGTGAGTTTACCCTGAACGAACTCTATTTGGCCACAGTGTCCAGTCTCAACCACACCCATCTCTCTCCCTTCCTCGAATATCGCTTTCTCAGGACAAAGATAGGAGCAAGCGCCGCAGCCATGACAAAGCTCCGGGAAGACAAGTACGGTTTCTGGCAAAGCTGCGATTGCTCTATAGGCGCAGACCTGAGCACACTTGCCACAGTAGTTGCACTTTGTCCCATCTACAACAGGAACAGGGATGCATACAGGATTGCTCTGGACAATAGTGGGCCGTAGAAGCACATGGACATTGGGTTCCTCCACATCGCAGTCCAGAATCTGTACCCGCTTTCCCAATGACATGGCAAGGCTGGTAGCGACCAGGGTTTTACCTGTACCACCCTTGCCGCTGGCAACTGATATTATCATCTTATTCTCTTACCATTTTTGCTCCGCATTGCGGGCAACTAATGTTGTAGCACGGAGTGCTTCTGTGATGGGGCAGCTTGGCTCCACAGTTGGGGCAAACGCAGTTGCCCCTGGGCCCTGCCCCTGGACGGCTGCCGCCCATCCTACCCGCACCTTTGAATTCTTTCGCGGTACCACGGCCTGCTCCCTGACCGCCTCCCCAAGGAGGTCCAGTTCCATCTCCCCTTGGCATAACCACCCTCCTCATTGAAATTTACGCTCTTTATCATTCCAGAGTTATCTGTGCGCCCGCGTTATTCAGGAAAAAGATATCGCCGAACTCCTTTGCCAGAGTCGCCGATGCCCTGAAGCCGGTGCAATGGGACACCCCCAGCCGTTGCAGTCCGAGCTCTTTCAACTCGTTTGATGTCTTCTCAACGCGTTCCGGAGAAGCCACCATAAGATGGGTGCCCCCGATAATGGTGTGTATATATTCCCCTCTCGTGAGCTTCTGGGCCTGTCTCACAGTATTAATAATGCCTCGGTGTGCGCATCCGGTGATCAGAACTAAGCCCTTGGTTGTCCTCACCACAATGGCAAGGTCATCTGCCAGCGG
Organism: Dehalococcoidia bacterium; assembly: GCA_034409195.1. Lineage (GTDB taxonomy): Bacteria > Chloroflexota > Dehalococcoidia > SZUA-161 > SZUA-161 > JACWAE01. The sequence goes on along the minus strand of DAOUMT010000078.1, from coordinate 707 downwards.
GTCAGGCATTATCTTATTGCCCTTCTTTATGCAAAGTCTGTCGTCAATCGTTTCATAATCCGTGGTCATCTCAATCTCACCGGTGGTCATTACATCGTCGCCAATTTTAACTGGCTTCTTGGTGAGATTGAAGTCTGCTCCGAGGCTCTCGAGGTCTTCCCTGGCATATGGTATCCCTGCATAGCGGCTTGTCTCGCCGTAGACAACGTATTTAGGTATCCATATGTCCGGATGGGCTATATAATCCGCACCTGCTTTCTTGCCCGCATCAGCACGCTGCGTAAACCACCGGTATGGTCTACGTGAGCATGACTGAGCACAATGGCATCAATTGTGGAAAAGTCGATTCCCATAAGGTCGGCATTGTATGCCGCTGAGATGTTCAAGCCAGTATCGAGCAGCACTTTACTCTTCTCTGTTTCCACGAGGATACTCAGACCCCACTCACCGAGGAAACCAAGTTGAGCGGTATTCTCGGTGAGGGTAGTGATGCGTACAGCCATCTATTACCTCCAGTGTGTTAGTGACTGGTTTTATTTTCGAGTTGGTTGAGACGGGACATCACCTCACTCAACTGTTGTCTGAGCTTCTGGGATTGAGCTTTAAGTTCACCTATCTCATGCTCAACTGTAGAAACTGGTTGCGCTTCACCTATTTTTTGGCCGTTGTTCATCCCATGTCCCATTCCGAAGTGAGCGCTAATACTG